>DASUXN010000131.1:0-13226 GCA_036377875.1 Acidimicrobiales bacterium | reverse complement strand
TGGTCGTGGATCCCCACGGCCCCCCCTGTCCCTGCGGGCGGCGCGGGTGCTGGGAGCGGTTCGCCTCGGGCAGCGGGCTGGGCAGCCTGGCCCGGCAGGCTGCGTTGGCGGGCCGGGCCGACGGGGTGGTGATGGCGGCGGGCGGCGATCCCGAGGCGGTGCGGGGGGAGCACGTCTCGATGGCACTGGCCGGCGGGGACGAGGAGGCGGCCGCCATAGTGGCCGAGTTCGCGTGGTGGCTGGCGCTGGGCCTGGCCAACCTCGCCTACATCTTCGATCCCGAGGCGATCGTGGTGGGCGGCGGGCTGGTGGCGATGGGGGAGAGCCTGTTCGGTCCGACGCGGGAGGCGCTGGCCGGCCAATTGCCGCTCACGACCGTGTCGATCCTGCCCGCCACTCTGGGGGAACAGGCGGGGGCGATCGGCGCCGCCTTCCTGGCGGTCGAGGGGTGAGGCGGTGAGAGTCGGCGTCACCCTGCCCCAGTTCCGCGACGACGCCGAGGCGGCCATCGCGGTGGCCCGGCGGGCCGAAGCGGCCGGTCTCGACGGGGTGTTCGTGTTCGACCACATGTGGCCCCTGGGCCGCCCCGACCGTCCCGCCCTCCAGTCGACGGTGCTGCTCGGGGCGCTGGCGGCGGAGACGGAGCGGGTCACCCTGGGCACCCTCGTCGCCCGGGTGGGGATGGTGCCCGACGCGGTGCTCGTCCACCAGCTCGTCACCTTGGCCCGCATCGCCGGGCCCGGCCTGCGTGGCCCGAACGCCGTGAACAGCCGCTTCGTGGCCACCGTGGGCACCGGCGACCGCAAGAACCAGCCCGAGAACGCGGCCTACGGCGTGCCCTTCGGGTCGGTCCAGGAACGGGTGGCGGCGCTGATCACGGTGGTGCGGGGCTTGCGGGCGGCGGGGGTGACAACGTGGGTGGGGGGTACGTCACGGGCCATCGTGCGGGCCGCCACCGAGGCCGACGGATGGAACGGGTGGGGGATCTCGGCCGCTCGCCTGGCCCAATACGCCGCCGAGTTCACCGCCCTGGGCGCCCCTGCGGAGATCACGTGGGCCGGGCAGGTGCTGTTCGGCGAGGCCTCGGACGCCAGGCCCGAGGTCGTGGCCGGCACTGTGGCCGGCATCGCCCGCCATCTCGAGGCGGTGGCGGCCACGGGCGCGACATGGGCGATCTGCGCCCCGATCGACATCGGCGCCCGTCCCGAGGCCGTCGAATTGCTGGCCGAGGCAGCGGAGGCCGTTCGGTAGCCTGCGGAAATGGAGTTCCGCCGGATCAACAGCCTGCCGCCGTACGTCTTCACGATCGTCGACTCGTTGAAGGTGCAGGCACGGCGCGCCGGCGAGGACGTGATCGACCTGGGCTTCGGCAACCCCGACATCCCCTCGCCCGACGTGGCCGTGGAGAAGCTGGCCGAGGCCGCCCGCAATCCCCGCAACCACCGCTACTCGGCGAGCCGGGGCATCCCCAAGCTGAGGGCGGCGGCCGCCGCCCTCTACCAGCGCCGATTCGGTGTGGAGCTCGACCCCGAGACCGAGGTCATCAACGTCATCGGGGCCAAGGAGGGCCTGTCCCACCTGATGTGGGTGCTGCTGGGCTCGGGCGACACCGCCCTGGTGCCCACTCCGTCCTACCCGATCCACCTGTACGCCCCCCTGTTCGCGGGGGCCGACGTCCGCCAGGTGCCGCTCACCGGCACCGAGGACGACTTCTTCGGCGAGCTGACCGAGGCGTGGGAGAACGCCTGGCCCCGGCCGAGGGTGATCGTGCTGTCGTTCCCCCACAACCCGACCACCACGTGCGTCGACCTTCGCTGGCTGGAGCGGATGGTGGCCTTCGCCCGCGAGCACGGGGTGATCCTCGTCCACGACTTCGCCTACTCCGACACCGCCTTCGACGGCTATTCGCCCCCGTCGATCCTCCAGGTGCCGGGGGCCAAGGATGTGGCCGTCGAGCTGTACACCCTCACCAAGTCGTTCTCCATGGCCGGATGGCGCGTGGGCTTCCTCGTGGGCAACAAGGAGATCGTGGCCGCCCTGGCCAAGCTCAAGTCGTACCTCGACTACGGCACGTTCCAGCCCATCCAGATCGCCGCCATCGTCGCCATGAACGAGGCGTCCGACTATCCGAAGCAGGTCAACGAGATCTACTGGGGCCGCCGCGACGCCCTCTGCGACGGGCTCGACCGCATCGGGTGGCACGTGGAGCGGCCCAAGGCGACGATGTTCGTCTGGGCCCCCATCCCCGAGCCCTACCGGGACATGGGATCGCTCGAGTTCGCGTCTTTCCTGGTCAAGGAGGCCAAGGTGGCCGCCGCCCCCGGGATCGGTTTCGGCAAGGAGGGGGACGGGTTCGTCCGCTTCGCCCTCATCGAGAACGAGATGCGGATCACCCAGGCCGCCCGCCACCTGCGCAAGGCGCTGACCAAGCTCTGAGCGAGGGGCCGTCCATGCCGGACTCCCTGATGGTGATCTTCTCCCTGGGAGGAGCGTTGCTGGCGCGGCGGCTGCGGTCCCGATCGGTGCGGTGCCGCACCGCCTTCGTCCCTCTCTCCGGACCGCCCCAGGTGATGATCTCGCCCTGGCCGGGGACCGAGGAGCGCACCCGTGGCTTGATGGCCGAGGGCCGGCTCAAGATGGTGGCGGCCGACGGTTCGGAGGTGGCGAGCCGGCCGCTTCCCGACGTCACCGATGGGGCCGCAATTGCCCGGGCCGACGATCTCGAGCTGTTCGGGTTCACGGCCACCACCCTGTGGACGTGGGTGGGGCTGCCGCTGGCCCTGTCCTCACCCGGGGTGCGAACCGTCGACCGGGGCGGCGGCATCGTGGACGTGACCCTTCCCGACGGCTGGCCCGGAGCGGGAAACCGTCACCGGCTTCACCTCGACAACGAGGGGCGGGTCGTCCGCCACGAGGAGGGCCGTTTCGTCCACCACCTCAGCGGCCACTGCGTGTTCGGGGCGGCCGATCTGGGCACGACCGGGGCCGGCTCGCAACGTGACGTAACGGTCGCCACCCGCAGGCGTACCACCCTGGGGGACCGGGTAACGGTGCTCTGGGCCGATGTGGTGGCCGCCGCCGTTCATCCCGGCGTGGCCACCTGATCCTCAACTGTTTGGGCTCGGCTGCCGATGTAGTCCAGATCAGCTCGCGCGAACAGCCTGAGGAGAGTCCAATGGCGGTCAAGAGGCAGGAACCGGTCCAGCCGGAATGGGGTCTGTACAGCTGCTCCAACTGCGGGCGGCTCCTGGAGCTGGAGAAGGTGGTGAGCGCCGAGGTCGAACGTCGGGACGGCAACGCCACCGGCTACATCGCCTTCGAGCACCACTGCCGCTGCATGCCGGGAGCGGTCGTGAACAGTCGCCGCTGGGGCTCGTACCCGTCGTTTCTGGCCCTGTTCGGGTCGGTGCCGATTCTGCCGTACGAGGCCCCGTTCGCCTGGAACGCCGAGGCCGAGGCCGACCCCGTGCTGAGCCGTTGGAGTTGGGAGCTGTCCCAGCTGGCCGACGTAGGCGAGTTCATGCTCTTCGCCGACGACGCCGCCCATCGCCGGGTCGCGTAGCCGGCCTTTCGCCTTACTGAAACGCTGCGTTCACAGCCAGGGCCTAGCCTCGGGGCGTGGAGACGTTCATCGTCCGCGTTTGGCTTCCTGACCGGCCCGGAGCACTGGGGGCGGTTGCGAGCCGGATCGGGGCGGTACGGGGAGACGTGGTCGGCATCGAGATCCTCGAGCGCGGCGCAGGACGGGCCATCGACGAGCTGACCGTCCAGCTGCCCGACGCCAGCGTGGTGGGGCTGCTCGTCAGCGAGATCGCCGAGGTGGACGGGGTCGACGTGGAGGACGTCCGGCCCGGCACCGGCCTTCCCGACGTGCGCCTCGACGCCCTTGATACGGCCGCCGTGCTGGTGGGGTCGACGTCGATGCGGGCGCTGGTCGAGGAGCTGGTGGCCCGGGCCCATGAGGGGTTCGAGTCGGACTGGGCAGCCGTCATCGACCTCAAGGAGTCGCACATGGCGGCGGCGGCCGGGTCGCCTCCGCCTCCCGCCTGGTTGGCCGCGTTCGTGACCGGCAGCCAGTCGTCGGCCAAGGTTGCGGCCGGGGACTGCGGGCCCGACGACGCCGCCTGGTCGGCCCTCGAAGGCACCGACGTGGCCGTCGTGCTCGGACGGCGGGGCCGCCCCTTCCGGGCTCGCGAGCGGCGGGAGCTCTCCGCCCTGGCCCGCATCGCCGGCCTGCGGGCCCGCGAGCTGGACGAACTGGGCGTCATCCCTCACTAGCCTCTCCGGGCATGCGAGTGGGGTTGTTGACGGGTGGGGGCGACTGCCCGGGGCTGAACGCGGTGATCCGGGCGGTTGTCCGCAAGGCTGAGCGCCACTACGGCGACACCCTCGTGGGCTTCCTCGACGGGTGGCGGGGCGTCCTGGAAGGCGCCACCACGCCCCTGGACGTGGAACGGTGCCGAGGCATCCTCCCCCGCGGCGGGACGATCCTGGGCACCTCCCGCACCAATCCCTACAAGATCGAGGGCGGGCCCGAGAAGGCCATGGAGGTGCTGCGCGAGGAGCGGGTCGACGCCCTCATCGCCATCGGCGGCGACGACACGCTCGGCGTGGCCCAGCGCCTGGCCGCGGCCGGCGTGGGCGTGGTGGGCGTGCCCAAGACGATCGACAACGACCTGTCGGGCACCGAGGTCACGTTCGGTTTCGACACGGCCGTGCAGATCGCGTCCGACGCCATCGACCGCCTCCACACGACGGCCGAGTCCCACGACCGGGTGATGGTGGTCGAGGTCATGGGCCGCCACGCGGGCTGGATCGCCACCCACGCCGGCATCGCCGGGGGCGCGGCCGAGATCCTCGTGCCCGAGGAGCCGTTCGACGTGGACGAGGTGGCGGATCGGCTGAAGCAGCGCCACGACCGGGGCCGGTACGCCTCGATAGTGGTCGTGGCGGAGGGGGCCACGTTCAAGGAGGGGACGGAGATCACCCAGCAGGACGCCCCCGTCGACGCTTTCGGCCACGCCCGCCTGGGAGGGATCGCCAACCACGTGGCCAAGGAGATCGAGGAACGGACTGGGTTCGAGACCCGGGTGACGATCCTGGGCCACATCCAACGGGGTGGCACGCCCACCGCCTTCGACCGCATCCTCGCCACCCGCTTCGGCATCGCCGCCATCGACGCGGTGCACGACGGGGCGTTCGGCCAGATGGTCGCTCTCCAGGCGGGCCAGATCGTGCGGGTGTCGCTCGACGAGGCGGTGGGCTCGGTCAAGACGGTCGACGCCGACCTCTACCACGGCGTGGCCAGGGTCTTCTCGGGCTGACATGAGCTGGCGTCCCGAGGAGGAGGCGGCCCGCCAGGGGCCGCAACCGGCTCGCCCCGACGGCGACCGGCTGGCGTCGGTGGGCCAGCGAGCGGTCGGGTTCGTGGCCGACGTGGCCCTGGCCGGCACCGTCCTTCTCACGCCCGGCATGCTGCTGGAGGACGCGGTGACGCCCGACGACCTCGGGCCCGGGCTGGCCCGGCTCGTCGCCCTGGTCGCCTTCGTGTTCCTCGCCCTCTACGAGGTCGTTCCCACCGCCCTCTGGGGCCGGACGCCGGGCAAGGCCATCGTCAACATCCGCGTCGTCGGCCTCGGCGACGATCAGCCGCCGGGGTGGAAGGGGGCGATCCTGCGCTGGATACTGCCCGCCCTTGCCTTCCAGGTGGCAATGGTCGGGTGGGTGCTGGCGTTGCTGCTGCGGGCCGCCCTCGTCCTCGACCCGCTCCACCGAGGAGTCCACGACCGGCTGGCAGGAACGATCGTCGTCCGGGGATAGCTTCCGCCGTCATGGGAGCAGCCGACGAGCGGTGGGCCGAGCAGCTGGCGGCATGGGCCATCCCCGACGAGATCCTTCGCCAGGCCACGGCCGACCCCTGGAAGCTGAGGCCCAGCGTGTTCGGGGCCGGCACTCCGGCCGACGGCCCGCCGCCGGACACACCGTCGGCCCGGCTGGCGCTGGAGGCGCTGGTTGCTGGCGGGTCGGTGCTCGACGTGGGCGTGGGGGCCGGGGGAGCGAGCCTCCACCTGGCCCCGCCCGCCGCCCTGCTGATCGGGGTGGACGAGGACGAGGACATGCTGGACGCCTTCTCGGCCCGGGCCGTGGAGCGGGGTGTGGCGACCAAGACCTTCCACGGGCGCTGGCCGGACGTGGCCGCGGCTGTGCCCGTGGCCGACGTGGTGATGTGCCACCACGTCTTCTACAACGTGCCCGACCTGCGCCCCTTCGCTCTCGCCCTCACCGACCACGCCCGCCGGCGGGTGGTGGTGGAGATCGGGGCCAAGCACCCCGTCAGCGGGACCAACCCCCTGTGGAAGCACTTCTGGGGCCTGGACCGTCCGCAGGGCCCGACCGTCGACGACGCTCTGGCCGTGCTGGCCGAGGCCGGTATCGAGGCCCGGTCGGAGCGGGACGTGCGGCCCGCATGGCGCTCGGAGGCGTCGCCCGAGCGGGTCGAGTTCCTCACCCGCCGGCTGTGCCTACCCCCGGAGCGGGCGCCGGAGGTGGAGGAAGCGCTGGCCAGACTTCCCGAGCCCGCCGAGCGCGAGGTCGTGACCATCTGGTGGGAGGGACGAGGGCGGGAGTGAGGCCTCCGCCCTAGCCGAGGCCCCACAGGTTGGGATTGACCTGGGTCCGCTCCTCGGGAAGCTCGGTGGCGGGACGGCGTTCCTCGGTGAGCTTGCTCTTGTCGACCTCGCCGTCGATCTCGACCGCCTTGAGCTGGCCGTTCTCGTCGACCTGCACCCGCACCTTGGTCCAGTCGTCCATGGGCGCAGTTTCCCACAGCCTCACAGCGAACCGCCGGCGTCGGCGACCTTGAGGAGTCCAAGCAGGGCGAGGGCGAGGCCGGGGGCGGCGGTCATTATCGAGGGGCCGGTGGGAGGTCCGCCGTCGACGCCGCAGACCAGCGCCCCGGCCTCGGCCGCGATGACGGCGCCGGCGGCCACGTCCCAGGGCTGGAGGCCGACCTCGTAGTAGCCGTCCTGGCGGCCGCAGGCGACCCAGCACAGGTCGAGGGAGGCGGCGCCGTAGCGGCGGATGTCCCGCACCCGGGGCAGAACGTGGGTCAGGACCTCGGCCTGGCGGGCCCGGCGGTCGGCGTCGTAGGCGAAGCCGGTGGCGATCAGGGCGGAGGACAGGTCGTCGGCGTCGGAGGGGCCGATGGGCTCCCCGTTGAGGAACGCGCCGTGGCCGACGGCGGCGGTGAAGGCCTCGCCGTGGGAGGGGTCGAACACCGACCCGGCCACTCCCTGGCCGTCGACCTCGGCGGCGACGGACACGGACCAGGCCGGATGGCCGTAGAGGTAGTTGGTGGTGCCGTCGAGGGGGTCGACGACCCAGCGCACGCCGCTCGTACCTGCCCGCTCGCCCCCCTCCTCGCCCAGCACGGCGTCGTCGGGGCGGGCGGCCAGCAGGCGCTCGACGATCAGGTCCTCGGCGGCGTGGTCCATCTCCGAGACCATGTCGGTGACGCTGGTCTTGGTCGTGACCAGCCTGCGGGTGTTGAGCTGACCGTCGAGCAGCAGGGCGCCCGCCTCACGGGCCACCGCCTCGGCCAGGGCGGCCAGGGCGGCGGGCTCGGCGTCGGTGGACACGGCCGAACCTTACGTCCAGCCGCACTGCACCCGATCAGGCTGCCGCGCACTCATCCAGGCCCAGCTTCTGGGTGAGCTCGTCGGCGTCCGGGAACGGGTCCTCCTCGGTGAACAGTCTTTCGGCCGCCGTCTCCGAGGTGGAGGCCCGCTGGATGGCGTCGCGGAGCCGCTCGAACCCTTCGAGGTAGCGCCGGTAGTCGGCCTCCTTCTCGGCCGGAGGGCGCAGCCGCTCGAGGTCGGCGATGAGCCTGTTCAGCCGGGAGACAGAGGCTTCCGCCCACCGCTGGACACCACTCGGGGTGACGTTTTCGTCGAGGTGCTCCTCGACGAGCTCCTCCAGATCGGTCGACGCCTCGGCGCAGACGTCGTCGGCCCGCGAGACGAACTCGGCGTTGTCGAGCCTGGCCCCGGAACCGCTGTCGCCGCAGCCGGCCAGGAGGAGGGCGGCGGCGGCCACCAGTGCGGGGATGGAGATGGAACGCCTCATGGACCGTCCTTACGGCAGGGTTCGACCACCGTAGGTGGCGCCGGGCCTAGCGTCGCGCCGGTGGCGAACGTGACAGCGATCGACCTGCGCTCCGACACCGTCACCCGGCCCACTCCTGAGATGAGGCGGGCGATGGCCGAGGCGGAGGTGGGCGACGACCTGTACGGCGAGGACCCGACGGTCAACGAGCTCGAGGCC
This sequence comes from Acidimicrobiales bacterium, assembly GCA_036377875.1. GTDB lineage: Bacteria > Actinomycetota > Acidimicrobiia > Acidimicrobiales > AC-14 > JBFMCT01. The sequence goes on along the minus strand of DASUXN010000131.1, from coordinate 4,904 downwards.
GTGTTCGCCCATCGGGTGGGCAAGGAGGCGTCCCTCTACGTGCCGTCGGGGACGATGGGCAACCAGATCGCCCTGCGGGTGCTGGCGCCGCAGGGATCGGTGGTGATCACCGGGCGACGCCAGCACGTCGTCCTCTACGAGAACGGGGGAGCGGCGCGCAACGCCGGCGTGCAGCTCGCCCTGGTGGACGACGAGGACGGCACCATCGAGCCGTCCGCCGTGACGTCGGTGGTCGAGGCCGCCGTCCACCACCAGCCCCGGCCCAGCCTCGTGTGCATCGAGAACACCCACATGCCGGCCAACGGCGCGCCCTGGCCGCTGGACAAGTTGCGGGCCGTGGCCGAGGCTGCCGCCGCCGCCCGCCTCCCCGTCCACCTGGACGGGGCCCGGCTCTTCAACGCCGAGGTGGCGACGGGCATCGCCGCCGCCACCCTGTGCCAGCCGGCGACCACCGTCATGTGCTGCCTGTCCAAGGGGTTGTGCGCACCGGTCGGCTCGATGCTGGCGGGGCCGGCGGAGATCGTGGCCCGGGCCCGGCTGGAGCGGGCCCGGTTGGGCGGCCAGATGCGCCAGGCCGGGGGGATCGCGGCGGCCGGCCTGGTGGCCGTGCAGAACATGGTCGAGCGGCTGGCGGAGGACCACGAACGGGCCCGGCGGCTGGCCGACGCGGTGGCCGAGCGCTGGCCCGACTCGGGTTGCGACCCGGCCATGATCCGCACCAACGTGGTCACGTTCCGCCACGCCGAGGCGGTCTCCCTGGTCGAGCACCTGCGCACCGAGGGGGTGCTGGCGGGGACGATCGCACCGGCTACGGTCCGGCTCGTGACCCACCACGACGTCGACGACGCCGGCGTCGAACGGGCGGCTGCCGTGCTGCGCGCCGCCCCTCGGTAGGTGGCGGTGGCGGACCTGCTCGAGGAGGCCCCGGCGCGCGCCCTCGCCGTCTACGCCCATCCCGACGACGCCGAGATCTCCTGCGGCGGCACGCTGGCGCGCTGGTCGGCGGCGGGGGCCGACGTCCACCTACTGGTTCTGACCAGGGGCGACAAGGGATCGAGCGACCCCCGGGCGGACCCGCAGGCGTTGGCCGAGCAGCGGGCGGGGGAGGTGGCCGCCGCCGCGGGCGTGCTGGGCCTGGTCGGCCAGCGCGGGCTGGGAATGGGCGACGGCGAGCTGGAGAACACGGCCGAGGTGCGCCGGGCCATCGTGGCCGCGGTGCGCGACGTCCGCCCCGACACGGTGGTCTGCCCCGACCCGACGGCTGTGTTCTTCGGTGAGACGTACTTCAACCACCACGACCACCGGGTGGCGGGATGGGCGACGCTCGACGCGGTGTCGCCCGCGGCCGGCAGCGCCCTCTACTTCCCCGATGCCGGCCCGGCCCACGCGGTGAGCACCGTCCTGCTCTCGGGGACGCTCGAGCCCAACGTGTGGGTCGACGTGGGCGACACTCTCGACACCAAGGTCGACGCCCTGCTGTGCCACGAGAGCCAGCTCCAGGCCACCGCCTACGGCCACGAGGGCGGCACCGCCGAGTGGCTGCGGTCGCTGCTGCGCCAGCGGGCCGAGGACGGCGGGCGGCTGGCGGGGGTGCCCTACGCCGAAGGGTTCCGGCGGCTGCTACTCGCCTGAGGAGTCCGCGTCGACCTGCTGAGCCAGGTAGAGCGCCTCACCGAGGGCCCGCACGAGGTCGAGCTGCGTCTCCAACCAGTCGGCGTGCTCCTCTTCTCCGACCAGGATGCGCTCGAACAGCTGGCGCGTGCCGTTGTCGCCCTTGCTCACGGCCACCTCCACACACCGGTTGAGGCGGGCGATGGCCTCCCGCTCCACGTCGAGGGCGAGGGCGAGCTTCTCGGGGACGGTCTCGCCGACCCGGACCGAACCCAGCCGCTGGAGGTTGGGCACGCCCTCGAGGTAGAGGATGCGGTCGATGAGCATCTCCGCGTCCTTCATCTCGTCGATCGAGTCGTCGCGGAAGTGGGCGGCGAGATGGGCGTAGCCCCAGTTCTGGCACATCTTGGCGTCGGCGAAGTACTGGTTGACGGCGGTGAGCTCCGCCGTGAGCACCTCGTTGAGCAGCTCCAGGATTTCAGCGTCGCCTTGCATCAGGCGGCACAGTAGCCAGTTGCGGGGACGGCGTCGGCCTGAACGCTGAGACCGGCGTCGGCCAGCATGCGCTGAAGGACGAGGTGGCAGCCGCCGCAGCGTGACCCCGCCCCGCACCCGTTCGCCAGATCGCGCAGGGAGCACGCCCCCTTTTCGATCGTGGCTCGGACGGTGCCGTCGGTGACGGCGCGGCAGTGGCAGACGAACACGGAACGGGCTCAGGTGCGGGCGGCGACCGGCCGAGAATTCGAAGGATGACGGACGACGGACGGCACACCCCGTGCCATCAGGGCGGTGGCGGTGGCCAGCGGTACAGGACGCTCGATCATCCGGCGCCGGGTCGTCCCCACGACGTGGCAGACGGGGCCCGAGTCGCGCAGCTCGATGCGCACCCAGCCGACCCGATCGACACCGGTGATAGGAACCCCCAACTCCTTCACTTCGGTAAGCCTAACATCGGCCCAGGCGGGTGTCAGGTGGGATCGTTGCCTTTTGCCTTCCATTCGCTCATGGCCCGCAGCACGAGCACGGCCACCACCGCCACGCCCCCCGCCGCGAACACTCCGCCGGCCAGCGCGCCCAGGCCCATCTCCAGGTCGCAGTCGCCGCTGCACTGGACGTCGACCAACGACCGGCCGATGAGCAGCCCGCACAGACCGGACACGAGCACGGCGAGGAACGCCACCGCCCGGGCCTTGGTCGAAGGCAGGGCCGACGGCCCCTCGATGGGCAGCTTCGGGGCCTCCGGCACGAGGAGATCGTAGGCTGTGACGGTGCGTGCACTCGTCGTGCTGCCCACCTATCTAGAGGCGGACAACATCGCCGAGGTGCTGCGGCGCCTGCGGGCCGCGGTCCCGGGCGCGGACGTGCTGGTCGTCGACGATTCGAGCCCCGACGGCACCGCCGACATCGCCAAGGCCGCCGCTGCCGAGCTCGGTGGCGTCGACGTGCGCATCCGGCCCGGCAAGTCGGGCCTGGGCAGCGCCTACCGGGAAGGGTTCCGGGAGGGCCTGGCCCGGGGCTACGACGTGCTCGTGGAGATGGACAGCGACCTGTCCCACGACCCGTCCGCCCTGCCCGACCTGCTCAAGGCGGTCGAGGAGGGGGCCGACCTGGCCATCGGGTCCCGCTACGTGCCGGGCGGGTCCATCCCGCACTGGCCGATCCACCGCCGGTCGCTGTCCCGCTGGGGCAACCGCTACGCCGCCGTGGTGCTCGGGCTGGCGGTACGCGACTCCACGTCGGGCTACCGGGCCTACACGGCCGACGTGCTCCGTCGCATCGAGCTCGACAAGGTCCGGGCCGACGGCTACGGGTTCCAGATCGAGATGGCGTACCGGGTCGCCCGCCTCGGGGGGACCATCGCCGAGCGCCCCATCGAGTTTCGCGACCGCGAACGGGGCAACTCCAAGATGTCGAGCAGGATCATCGTCGAGGCGCTGACGCTCGTCACGTGGTGGGGCATCCGGGACCGCGTCGCCCGCCTCTTCCGCCGCTGACCCGCTAAGCGGCCTGCATACCCGTACACGCGCCGCCCCAGATCGCCACCGCGATCGCCAGGCCGACCAGCACGCCGTGGGAGCGGGAGTCGTTGCGGTCGGCCAGGCGCACCCAGGCGGCGAGAGCGACGAATGCGGCAGTGGCGACGGCGGCCGCCGTGCCGCTCCAGAGGGCGGCGCGCGTCTTCTCGGCCGCCGTGGGCCGTTCCCCGAAGAAGTTGACGAGCGACAGGCCCGCGCCCGCCTCGACGACCAGCAACAGGAAGACGACGAGAGGGGCAGCGGTCAAGGCGGCCGGACCGGGCCCGGACCGCCGGGCCACGGCGACGCACCAGGCCGTCCATCCGCCGACGAACAAGACGACCACCCCTACGAAAGTCACCATGAAGACGAGGATGCGCCTCGCCTTCCGTGGGGACTACCCGGCGAACCCCCTATCTGCGCCTGTTGCGGCCCCCGCGGCGGCGTGCGCCACCGCCACCGCCACCCCCACCGCCCCCACCGGCGCCTGCGTCGGCGTCGGGGCTGTCGTCGCCAGGCTCGAGGTCGGCGGCGGCCGAGGACTCGATGTCGCCGCCCGGAGCCTCGTCGGGCACCACGCTCAAGCCGGGCGGCTCCGCCGCCGCGGCAGGAGCAGCGGGCGCGGCCGGGGCCGTCTCCGCCGCCGCCATGTCGGTGGCGACCGCCGTCTCGGGCGCCGCCGCAGGGCCGGGCCGGTGGCCGATGAGGCCGTGGCGCTCGACGATGAGGTGGGCCAGGGCGAAGCCGAGCACGAACGTGTCGAGCTCGGATTCGGTGTCGGCCCTGACCAGGTCCTGAGTGCCGGTGGTGAGGACCCAGTGGCCGTTCTCCTGGCGGCGGGAGAGCGCTCCCCCCAGCGCGTCGATGTAGTCGGCCGCGGTCTTGGCCGAGCTGACCTCGGGATAAGGCCCGGTCCACCACTCGGGAAGTTCGCTCATTTCCTACCTCCTGGCCAGATCGCAGACGGTTCCCCCCGTGGCCCGTACCAGGGCCGTAGGGGTGATCGGAAAGTTGACGTGGGGAGTCCCGGCCGCGGCCCACACCTCGTCGTAGCTCAGCAGATCCTCGTCGACGAACACCCGCAGCGGTTCGCGGTGCCCGAACGGAGGGACGCCACCCACGGGGAAGCCGGTGGTCTCGCGGACGGTGTCGGCGTCCTCCCGCCAGGCCTCCTCGGCGCCCGCGGCGGTGGCCAGCTTCTGCTCGTCGAGCATGTTGTCGCCGCTCACCAGGGCGACCACGACCTCGTCGCCCACCTCGCCGTCGACCCCGAAGACC
>DASUXN010000130.1:0-5562 GCA_036377875.1 Acidimicrobiales bacterium | reverse complement strand
TCCGGCGGCGTGGGCGCCGAGGGCGGCCACGGCCGTGCGGCACTGAGGGCGGACGTGGTTGGCCACGTGGGCCTGGAGGAAGTGCTGGCGGACCCGGCTGCGGGCCCGGCTGGCGAGCTGGGCCGCGGTGTTGGGCGCGACGCCCAGGATCGAGCCGGCGTCGTGGGTCGAGAGCTCCTCGACGTCGATGAGCCACAGCGCCGACCGCCACCGTTCGGGCAGGTCGGCGAAGGCCCGGGCCATGTAGGCCCGGTTCTCGCCGACGACGGCCGGATCGGTGGGCACGGCCGCCGTCGCGTCGGAGGAGGTCTCGACCGTGGCGGTCAGCTCGAGGCGTCGAGACTTCCGCAGCACGTCGATCGAGGCGTTGCGCACCGCCGCCAGCAGGTAGGAGCCGAAGTCGGCCTCGGGCGGCACGCCGGCGGCGTAGAGCCTGGCGAAGGCCTCGGCCACGGCGTCGGCGGCATCGTCGCGGTTCCGGAGGATGACCCAGGCGACCCGCCAGGCGGCGGGGGCGTGGAGGCGGTAAAGGTCCCCGAACGCCTCCCTCGGCCGCACCCCGGCCACTTTCCCCGAGAATCGCGTCATCAGTCGTGCCTTCGCACGTCTCCTCGTCGACGCCCATCGCTAGGGATGGACTGGGGGCTCGAGCGATGGGCGTCACCCACGTCGCGCCGAACGGTCACGGGCACGGTCCTCCGACCGAAAGCACCGCGCCCGCCTCGATGCCGAGCCCCGCCAGCCCACCCTGGGCGACCTGGATGGCGTAGCGGTAGGGCGCAGAGGGCGTGACGGTCGGGCAGTCAACCCGGTCGGCGCAAGGCTCGGTGTCGCTGGAGGACATGAAGCGTCCGCCGGCGTCGAAGAAGGCAGTGGACAGGGCCAGGCCCGTGTTCCTGGTGGGGATGGCCGCAGTGACGTCGGCGGGGTGGACGAACAACATCCCGTCGTAGCCGGAGAGGTCGCTTCGGCCCGCCAGGCCGCGCGTCTGCTGCATGGCGTTCTGGGCGAGGATGGCGCAGCGGGTGGACTGGGGCGTGCGGTTGACCCGGTAGGCGATCTCCCCGAACCCCTCCACCGGCGTTCGGGCCGCAGTGCGGAGGGAGGGATCGGCGGGCTCGTCGGCCCCTTTGACCACGAAGCTCAGGAGGCCGGCGACGAGCAGGGCCACGATTCCCCACTTGAGGGTCTCGTAACTGATGTGGCGGATGCGGGTCATGCCGGGCGGCTCGCCTCGTTCCGCAGCCCGAGGGCGGCGGCGATGTCGGCCACCACGCCGTCGCCCACGTGGTAGCTCTCGGCGTCGGACGGGAACCTCCGGCCCCGGACGTCGGCGGCGAAGGCGGCAAGGGCGGCGACCGCGTCGGCCTTCAGGGACCCGTAGCGACGCACGAACCGGGGCAGCACCCGGTCTTCCAGGCCGAGGAGGTCGTGGAAGACGAGCACCTGGCCGTCGCACCACGGGCCCGCGCCGATGCCGATGGTGGGCACGGGCACGGCCTCGGTGACGATGCGGGCGACTTCGGCGGGCACCCCCTCGAGGACGATGGCGAAGCAGCCGGCGTCGGCGAGGGCGGTGGCATCCTCGACCAGGGCGGTGGCGGCGTCCACCTGCTGGCCCTGCACCTTGTAGCCGCCCATGACGTGAACGGACTGGGGGGTGAGGCCGAGGTGACCCATGACCGGGATCTCGGCGCCCAGCAGGGCACCGATCATCGGCAGGCGGCGAGCCCCACCCTCCAGCTTTACGGCCTGGGCGCCGGCGCGGACCAGGGCGGAGGCGTTGCGCACCGTCTCCTGGGGTGTCAGGTGGTAGGTCAGCCACGGAAGGTCGGCCACCAGCAGGGACGTGGGACGGGCCCGGGCCACCGCCGCTGTGTGGTGGACCATGTCGTCGAGGGTGACCTGCAGGGTGACGTCGTAGCCGAGCACCACCATCCCGACGGAGTCCCCGACGAGGATCACATCCGCGCCCGCGTCGCTGGCGATGCGGCCCCCCGGCGCGTCGTAAGCGGTCACCATCACGAGAGGTGGACCACCCTTGCGGGCTCGGATGGCGGGGACGGTCAGTGGTTGCGCCATGGGTCTTCCTCTCTCCCGTCCAGCGCCCTACCGGCTGCCGGCGGTGCTCGAAGTCTATCTACGGCTACCGTTCGGCCGATGGCGGTGTGCGAGAGCTGTGCCGGCGAGGAGGACGAAGAGCTGACGGCCGTCTGGCCCGCCAAGGGCGCCGGCGACGAGCCCGAACTGTGGTGCGAGGCGTGCCGAGACCGCTACCCCCACGAGGTGGCGGAGGACGACGAGGCCGAGCCCTAATCCCGGCCCGGGCGGGGGATGTCGGGGAAGTCGAACGCCAGCGACGACGTGGTGCGGGACGGCGTGGTGGTGAGCGGCGTGGAGGGGCTGGGGTCGTTGGTGGCGGGCGTGTTCGACGTGGCCGGCGGCGACGCCACCGTGGTGGTGGGCTGGACGGCGGGGGCGACGGTCGTGGTCGATACGGGCGACTGGTCGGCCACCGCCGCGGTGACCTGGGTGCGGGGCAGGGTGGTCACCACGCCCGCGCTCGACGAGTTCAGCGAAGAGGCGTCCAGGGGAGCGACGTTGGCCTTCTTGCCGTCGCCCGGGGCCGCCTCGTTGACAAAGTCCCGGAAGATGGCGGCGGGAAGCGTGCCGCCCGCTACCTGGCGGATGCCCCGGACGTTGAGCAGCTGGCGGGCCTGGCCCTCCTCGTAGCCCATCCAGACGGCGGTGACGAGCTTCTCGTTGGCGCCCACGAACCAGGCGTCGCCGAAGCCCTCGGTGGTGCCCGTCTTGCCCCATACGTCACTGTTGGGCAGGCGGGCGGCCGTGCCCGAGCCCCGCTCGACGACCGCGCCCAGCACCTCGCGCACCTTCTCGGCCACCTCGCGGGGGATGGCCCGCTTGCGGCCGGTGGGTTCGTCGGGCACGAGGACGGCGTCCCCGTCGGTGACCCTCGTGATCACCCGGGCGTCGACGTGCATCCCGTCGTTGAAGAGCGTCAGGTAGGCGTTGGCCATCTCCATGACCGACACCTCCTGGGTGCCGAGGGTGATGGAGGGGACGGGGTCGAGCTTGGACGTGATGCCAAGGTCCTTGGCCATGCGGACCACGTTTTCGGCGCCGACCTGTCCCACCAGCTGGGCGTAGACGGTGTTCACCGAGTTGACGGTCGCCTCGGTGAGGTTGACGAACCCGTAACCGGCGTCGTTGTAGTTGTGGACCTCCTCTTCCCACCCGGGGAGGGGGCCGATCTCGGCTGGTCCCGCGTAGTACTTGTCGGTCACCGAGATGCCCTGGTTCACGGCCTCCGCCAGCACGAAGGGCTTGAAGGCGGATCCGCCCTGGCGCCCGCTTCCACCGCCCTCCGCCCCGACCGCCACGTTGACCTGCGACTTGGCCCAGTCCCGGTTGCCCACCATGGCCACCACCCTGCCGTCGGCGTCGAGGGACACGAGGGCGGCGATGGGGTCCCGCTCGGCGCCGTCAGGAGGCAGATAGCCGTCGTTGCCGTAGATCGTGTCGTAGGCGATGGCCTGCGTCTTGGGGTCGAGGCTGGTGTGGACCCGTAGGCCACCGCGCAGCACCCGGTCCTCCCCGTACTTGCGGTACAGCGTCTGGCGGACGAACTCGACGAAGTACTCGATGCCGTTGCTGGGGTTGGTGAACGTCGTGTCGGCCTTCTCGGGGGCGAACACGTAATGCTCGATGCGGGTGGCCTCCACCGCGTCGGCGTCGGTCTGCGTGATGACCGAACTGCGCACCATGTTGTGAAGCACCGACGTGCGCAGGAAGTAGGCGGACTCGGGGTCCACGAACACGTCGCCCTCGGAGGGGATCCGGATCAGGCCGGCCAGGTAGGCCGACTCCTTGAGGTCGAGCTCGGACGCGGGGTGCTTGAAGTAGGTCTGGGAGGCGGCCTCGACGCCGTAGGCGCCCCGCCCGAAGTAAACCGTGTTGAGGTACTTCTCGAGGATCTCCTCCTTGGAGTGCTTGCGCTCCAGCTTGATGGAGACCACCGCTTCCTTGAGCTTGCGCACCAGGGTGCGCTCGGAGCCCACGATCTGGTTCTTGACGTACTGCTGGGTGATGGTGGAGCCACCCTGGGTGCCGCCCTTGTTGCGGATGTCGACCCAAGTGGCCCGCAGGATGCCCCAGGGGTCGACGCCGTTGTGCTCGAGGAACTTGCGGTCCTCGGCGGCGATGACGGCGGCCTGGGTGATGGCGGGGACGTCCGCCAGCGGGATGGGGAAGCGGTTCTCGACGCCGTGGAGCTCGGCCACCTGCTTGCCGGACGCGTCGAAGATCAGCGTGGTGCGGGCCAACGGCGCCTCGGTGGGCAACGGGATCTGGGAGATGATCCAGACCGCGCCCGCGACCGCGGTGAACAGGACGAACCCGATGAGGAAGAACACCCGCCGGTAGCGCCAGAACAGCCCCGGCTTCCTGGGCGGCCGGCGGCCGGCGGGAGGGCGTCCGGGCGGGCGGCCCGGCGGCCCCGGCGGCGCCCCCGGGGGCCGGGTGCGGGTGCCGGGCCCTGCCCCGTTGGCGCTGCGGCGGGCCTGAGGCGGGGTGGTGCCGTTGCGGCGGGCCTGCGGCGGCGCGGACCGGCCGTTGGCGGGCCGGGGACGGGTCTGGGGCGCGGCGCCGTTGGCCCGGACCTGTGGGTTGACGCGGCGCGCCCGACTGTCGCCCGGAGGCACGGGACGGCGTCCCGGCTCCGTGCCCGAACGGCGTCCCGGCTCCGTGCCGGCACGGCGCGAACCGGTGCCGGGTGGCTGGCGGACCGTCATCGGCGACATCCCGGAGGGGGTGTTGCGGCGCACGACGGCCGCAGCCTACCCAACCGCGCTCATCCGGAGCGGGTCCGTCCTCCGAGGGGGAAGGTGCGGAGGAGGTGGTTCCAGGAGCACTCCGGGCACACCTCCACGACGTAACACGCCAGCTCGGAGACCCGCCGCCCGAGCTTGTCGAGCTCATTGGCCGTCGTGATGCACCGGCCGTGTGCGGGCAGCCGGGGGCCGAAGACCCACGACACCAGCACCAGCGACTGCTCCTCACAGATGGGGCATTCCTGGGAGGCGCTGCGCCCACAGTTGCGGGCGGCCCGCAGCAACTCGGGCTGGGCGTCGCACACGTCGAGGCGGCTGAGCCGGCCCCGCTTGAACTCGTCCACCGTGTGCTTGCGGATCAGCCGGTAATCGATCTGGCCCGGCGCGCGCTCGGGACGAGCGCCTCGTAGCGACTCGGGCCGAAAGCTCACGGCGCCAAGGGTAGACCGGCATGCCCGCAAAGTCCCGCGCCGGGGCGCGTTGACGAAGCCTGCCCACGACGCGATACTTCTTGTCGATATATCGGCTCGATATATCGACATGTCAACGGGAGCGCATCGCCGAATCATGCTGGAGCTGGCCATCCTCGGGCTGCTCAAGGAACAGGAGCTGCACGGCTACGAGCTGAAGAAGCGGCTCGTCGACGCGCTCGGGCCTTTCTCCAGCGTCTCGTTCGGGTCGCTCTATCCCGCGCTGGCCCGTCTCCAGCGGG
>DASUXN010000129.1:0-5071 GCA_036377875.1 Acidimicrobiales bacterium | reverse complement strand
CCGACCGGTGGAACATCGCCCAGGACCCGGGCTCGGCAGGGGTCGCTCCCGGTGCCGCCCCGGTCGGGCAGGTGAGCCCGGGCCCCGCCCCTGACCCCCGGTCACGGCGCATGGAGCCCTACTACCTGCTCATGCGCCTGCCCAACGAGCCCGACACCGAGTTCCTCATCCTCCAACCGTTCGTCCCGTTCTCGGCCGACGACAGCCGCCGCGAGCTCTCGGCCTTCATGGTGGCCAAGTCGGATCCGCAGGAGTACGGGAAGTTCGAGGTGTTCGTGATGCCGAGGGACCGCCAGGTGGACGGCCCCGCCATCGTCAACGCCCGCATGAACCAGGACCCGGCCGTGTCCTCGGAGATAACGCTGTTGAGCCGGGCCGGCTCCGAGGTGCTCCTGGGCAACCTCGTCGTCATCCCCATCGAGCAGTCGCTGCTCTACGTACGCCCGTTCTACGTCCAGGCCACCGGCGCCAACGCCGTGCCCGAGCTGAAGAACATCATCGTCGCCTTCGGCGACCGCATCGCCATGCGCCCGACGCTCCAGGAGGCATTGGTGGCCGTCTTCGGCGACGCGCCGCCGACGCGGGAGGAGGGTCCGGGCCCCGGTACCCCCGGTACGCCGGGCCCGGGGGGCACCCCTCCGACGGGCACCGCCGGCCTGTCCGAGGAGGCCCGCCGCCTGTTCGACGAGGCGGCGCGGGCCTTTACCGACGCCGACGCCGCCCTGCGCAACGGCGACCCCGTCGGCTACGCCACCAAGATCCAGGAGGGCCGGAGCCTCTTCGAGCGGGCCCGCCAGGCGGCGACCCAGGGCGCCCCCGCCGCCGCCCCCGCACCCCCGCCCTAGACGGGGGTCCCCCCTGGCAGTGCCTGCTCCAGGGTGGCCACGGGGGCGAAAAGGTCGCCGTCCCGCTCGACGCGAGCCAGCACCTCGTCCGCCTCGAAGGCCAGCACCGCCGGGTCGCCCACCTTCGCCCCGTTCTCCACCTCGTCCCACGTCACCGGCGTGGACACGGTCGGCCGGGGCCGGGCCCGCAGCGAGTACACGCAGACGGTGGTCTTGGAGTCGTCGTTCTGGCTCCAGTCGATGAAGACCTTGCCCTTGCGCAGCTCCTTGGTCATCACCGACAGGACCTCGCCGGAGTGGCGCTCCTCCAGCAGTCGGGCCAGGGCGTGGGCGAACGCCTTGGTGTCGTTGTAGGTGACGGGGGTGTTGAGGGGGACGTAGAGCTGCAACCCCTTGGAGCCCGACGTCTTGGGAAAGGCCTGGAGGCCGCCGAGGTCGTCGAGCAGCTCCCGCAGCCACAGGGCGACCTGGGCGCACTCGACGACGGTGGCGGGGGGGCCGGGGTCGAGGTCGAACACGACCATGGAAGGCCGCTGGATGTCGTCGGCGTGGGACAGCATGGTGTGCAGCTCGAGGGAGGCCAGATTGGCCACCCACACCAGCGTGGGGAGGTCGTCGGCCAGGCAGTAGTTGACGTCCGCCTTGTTGCGCTGGCTCCAGACGCCGACCGTGTTGACCCAGTCGGGGCGGTGCTTGGGGCAGTTCTTCTCGTAGAAGAAGTGCGCGTCCACGCCGTTGGGGTACCGCTTGAGCGTCAGCGGCCGCTGGCGGAGGTGCAGGAGCAGCGCCGGCGCGATGCGGGTGTAGTAGTCGAGCACCTGGCCCTTGGTGAACCCCGCCTCCGGGTACAGGACCTTGTCGAGGTTGGACAGCTTGAGCCGGCGGCCCTCGATCGTGACCTCCTGGCTCGTACCCGAGGCCGCCATCAGGACCTGGCGGTCACTTCTTGGTGCGGTCCTTCTTCACTGCGGCCAGGCTGGCTTCGAGGGCGGCCATGAGGTCGACCACCTTGGCCGGCTCCTCCGCCGCCTCCTCCACCACGATCTCCTGGCCCGACGCCTTCTGCTCGATGAGGGCCAGCACCCGCTCGCGGTACTCGTCGTGGTACTTGTCCGGGTCGAACTCGGTGGTGAGGGAGTCGATCAGCTGGCGGGCCATCTTCTCCTCGCGGGGGGTCACGTCCACCTCGTCACCGGGCACGTCCAGCTCCTCGGTCGGGTTCACCTCGTCGGGATAGAGCATCGTCTCCAGCACGAGCACGTCCCCCTTGGCCCGGATGGCGGCCAGGTACTGCTTGGTGCGGAGCACGACCCGGGCGATGCCCACCTTGTTGGACTCGGTCATGGCCGCCCGCAGCAGGGCGTAGGCCTTGGCCCCCCCTTTGTCGGGCACGAGGTAGTAGGGCCGCTCGTAGAAGACGGGGTCGATCTGGTCGAGATCGACGAAGTCCTCGATGTCGATCGTCTTCGTCGCCTTCGGGTCCAGGGACTCGAGCTCCTCGGGCGTGATGGTCACGTAGGTGTCGGGTCGCAGCTCGTAGCCCTTGACGATGTCCTCGTAGGGCACCTCCTCCCCGGTCGTCGACGAAACCCGCTTCTGCTTCACCCGCGAGTTGCTCCTGGCGTCGATCTGGTGGAAGCGCACATCCTTGGGAGAGACGGCACTGAACAGCTTCACCGGCACGTTCACCAGCCCGAAGCTGATGGCGCCGCTCCAGATCGGTCGGGGCATGGGTCGATTCTTCCACCGCGACGCCCTTGGCATGCCGGGCGAGGGTCGTGGGTACAGGTCGGGACAGCTTCAGAGTGCGCAATGGAGCGCACTTGTCGACTTCTAGGAGGCTTTTGAAATGGGTATTGGTGTGAGCGTTTTCCTCATCGCCCTGGGCGCCATCCTCGCCTTTGCCGTGGACTACACGTTCTCGGGTATCGACATCGCCACCATCGGCGTGATCCTCATGGTCGCCGGGGCGATCGGACTCGTCATGGCCCTCACCGTCCTCAACAGCTGGCGCGGCCGAGGTGTCGCCGGCGGCACCATCGTCGAGGACGACTACGCCGACCCCGCCCCGCGCCGGGTCGTGCGGCGCCGCAGCTACGTCGACTGATCGCATTTCACAGGCGACGCACAGCAGAAGGCCCGGTTCCCCACCACCGGGCCTTCTGCGCGTTTTTTCACCTATGGCGCGGAATGTAGGACTCAGGGTCGTGGTTCAATATGGATGTCCCGGGTGTCCGCCCACCCGGGGCGCCCGAGGTGGTCGAGGCGCCAGTCGCCTTCCCGCCAGGCCTGGCGCCTCCCACCCAAGTCTCGGGCCCCGAAAGGGGCCTATTCGTTCGCCCGGAAACAGGCTGCGATCTCGTCGTCCCACGTGACCTCGCTGGCGATGACGTCGGTACGCAGCCCCTTTATCGACGGCTGTCGGAGGGTTCCTCCCTCGGTGACCTCGTTGTAGGCCACCTCCACGACCAGCATGGGACGGACGAACTGGAGCTTGAGGGGGGGCCGGTTGACGAACGGCGACGTGGGCTGGGCGATCTGGCCGAACAGCTTCTGGAGCTGGCGGATCATCTCCCCGTTCAGGCCCGATCCGGCCTGGCCCACGTAGAACAGGCGTTGGCTCTCCTCGTCGTCGGTGTCGTAGCAGCCCAGCGCCAACGAGCCGATGCTGTCCTCACGGCTTCCCGTGCCGATCGACCACCCTCCGACCACGAACTCCCGCCGCCGGCCGCACTTGACCTTCGACCAAGCCGTCGACCGCCGCCCCGGCAGGTAGGGCGCGTCCCGCCGCTTGGCCATGAACCCCTCGAGCCCGGCCTGGCGGCACGCTTCCAGCAGCTCGTCGGGCGTGGCGTCGAGTACGGGGGCCGTCTGCCAGTTGGACCCGCTGAGGGCCAGTGCCTCGAGCGCCTGGCGGCGCTCGGTCTGCGGGCGTTCGACCAGCGATTCACCGTCCAGCCACAGCACGTCGAAGGCGACGAAGACGACCGGCGTGTCCGCCATCAGCCGGGCCGAAGGCTGCACGACGTGCATCCGCCGCTGAAGGCGCTGGAAGCTCGTCCGCCCCTTCTCGTCGAAGGTCACCACCTCGCCGTCGAGGACCGCGGCGTGGGGCGCCAGCGCATCGGCGACGCCGAGGAGCTCCGGGTAGTGGCTCGTCACCTCCCCGCCCTTGCGGTTGGTGACGATCACGCTGCCGGCCTCGACGATGACGATGACCCGCACCCCGTCCAGCTTCGGCTCGAGCTGGTAGGCGGACGGGTTGGGCGGGATCCCGTTCCCGCCCGCCAGCATGGGCAGGAGGCGGGGCGCTGGCTCGCTCACCCAGCTAGGTCCCGAGAACGACGAGGCGTTCCTCGGTCATCTCCCGCACGGCCCACAGGGGGCCTTCCTTGGTGTTCCCGCTGGCCCGGACGCCGCCGTAGGGCATCTGGTCGGCCCGCCAGGTGGGCACCTCGTTGACCAGGACGGTGCCGAAGTGCAGCTCGCGGGCGGCCCGCAGGGCGACGGTCAGGTTGGACGTGAAGATGCCGGCCTGGAGCCCGTAGCGGGTCTCGTCGGCCAGCCGCAGCGCCTCGTCCACGTCGGTGTAGGCCTGGACGGCGACGACCGGCCCGAACACCTCGTCGCGGCAGACCCGCATGTCGGGCGAGACGTTGCGCAGCACGGTGGGCCGCAGCAGGCCGCCGGCCACCTCGCCGCCGGCGATCACCTCCGCCCCTGCCTCGACGGCCTCGTCGATCCAGGACTTGACGCGGTCGCGGTCGTCGGTCGTGATGAGGGCGGACACGTCCGTGGCCTCGTCCATGGGGTCGCCGACCACGAGGTCGTCGACCAGCTTGGCCAGCGTCGAGCAGAAGCCGTCGGCCACGTCGGTATGGACGTACACCCGCTGGGTCGAGACGCAGGACTGGCCGGCGTGGGCGAAGCCGGCCACGGAGATGGTGCGGGCCGCCCGGTCCCAGTCGCCGTCGGCCTCGATGATGACCGGCGAGTTGTTGCCGAGCTCGAGGGCGACCTTCTTGCGCCCCGCCCTGGCCTTGAGATCCCATCCCACCTCGCCCGAGCCGGTGAAGCTCAGGTAGGCGACCCCGTCGTGCTCCACCAGGGCGCTGCCGACCGTCCCCCCCGCACCGGTGACGACCTGGAGGTGGGCGGCGGGCAGGCCGCACTCCTCCACCAGCAGCTTCGCCAGCGCGACCGCCGTCAGCGGCGTCTGGGAGGCG
>DASUXN010000128.1:0-2386 GCA_036377875.1 Acidimicrobiales bacterium | reverse complement strand
TCGGCGACGGGGACCGACCAGCGCAGGGCCATGGCCACCCCGTCACCGGTGGCCTCGGCCGGGTTGGTGGTGACGGCGTAGAGCTGACCCGCCCCGCCGGTGGCCAGCAGCGTGTGGGCGGCGGCGATGCTGTGGCGCTCGCCCGTCGGATCGAGGGCCTCGACCCCCTGGCAGCGCCCGCCCGAGACGATCAGGTCGACAGCGAACCACCCCTCCATCACCGCCGCCGCCGTCGACTGGACGGCGTCGACGAGGGCCCGCTCGATCTCCGCCCCCGTGGCCGCGCCTCCGGCGTGGACCACGCGCGGGACCGAGTGGCCTCCCTCCCGGGCGAGGGCCAGCCTTCCGCTGGCGTCCTTGTCGAACACCGCGCCGAGGGCGATCAGCTCGTTGACGCGGGCCGGCCCCTCGTCCACCAGCACCCGTACCGCGTCCTCGTCGCACAGGCCCGCCCCGGCGGCCAGGGTGTCGGCCAGGTGGAGGTCGGTGGAATCGGGGTCGCCACCCAGCACGGCCGCCACGCCACCCTGGGCCCACCGAGTCGTGGCCTGGGACAGGTGGCCCTTGGTCAGCACGCCCACCCGCAGGCCGGGCTCGGCCACCGCCGCCCGCACCGCCGCCGACAGGCCCGCCACCCCGCTTCCCAGCACGAGCAGGTCGAGGCCCGCCTGCACGGCGGGAACGCCGGAGTCAGTCTCGGGCACTTGCGTGCTCCTGCGCCCGGTTCCGTCCGTCGACGAGGACGATCGTCGGTTGGTATGCGTCGAGGTCGGACTCGGCCACGTCGGCGTAGGTCAGGATGATCACCCGGTCGCCGGGCGACACCAGCAGGGCGGCCGCCCCGTTGAGCTTGACCTGGCCCGGCTCTCCCACGATGGCGTACGTCTCCAGGCGGGCGCCGTTGTCGATGTCGAGGACGGCGACCTGCTCCCACTCGAGGATGTCGGCCCGGGCCATCAGAGCCGGGTCGAGGGAGATCGACCCCTCGTAGTCGACGTCGGCGGCGGTGACGGTGGCACGGTGGATCTTCGACTTCAGCATGCGCCGGTGCATCACACGTGCACGCTCACGCCGACGTTGTCGATCAACCGGGTGGAGCCCACCCGGGCGGCGATCAACAGCCGGGCCTCGCTCACCAGGGTGCTCAGCGGCTCCAGCGTCGCCGGATCGGCCACCTCGGCGTAGTCGAGGAGCACGTCGGGCTGGGACGCAACGGTGAGGACCATCAGCTCTCGCAGCCGGTCGCCGTCTCGCTCATCGCTGGCCGCGGCGGCGCTCGCACTCAGCGCCCGCCACAGCACCGTCGCCGCCGTGCGCTCCTGGGACGAGAGGTAGCGGTTGCGGCTGGAGAGGGCCAGGCCATCTGCCTCGCGCACGGTCGGGCAGCCGACCACCTCGACGGGAAGCGACAGGTCGGCGGCCAGCTGGCGGACGACGAGCAGCTGCTGGTAGTCCTTCTCGCCGAAGTAGGCGCGACACGGGCCGGCGACGGCGAGCAGCTTGGTGACCACCGTCGCGACGCCAGAGAAGTGCCCGGGCCGCACCCCTCCTTCCAGCACGTCTCCCAGCCGACCGACGTCGACGCGGGTGGCCGGAGGCGACGGGTACATCTCCTCGACGGCCGGAGCGAACACCACATCGGCGCCGGCGGCCTCGGCCGTGGCCACGTCGGCGGCTAGATCGCGGGGGTAGCGGGCGAAATCCTCGCTCGGCCCGAACTGGAGTGGGTTGACGAAGATCGTCACCGCGGCGACGTCGCACTCCGCCGCCGAACGTTCGATCAGCGACGTGTGACCGGCGTGGAGGGCGCCCATGGTGGGTACCAGCCCCACTCGCCGCCCGTCCGCCCTGGCCGCCTCAAGCTCCTTGCGCACCTGCTCGATGCGGTCGAGGACCCGCACGGCACTCTCCTTTGCACGTTCCGGCCCGGCGGATGCCGGTGCCGTTCGTCGCGCTACAGCCTACCGGCGGGCTGCACGGTGCCCGCGGCGGTGGCCTCCCACCCGGCGGGCACGATGTCGGGGGCGAGCTCGGCCAGCGGCGCCAGCACGAACCGCCGTTCGAACATGCGAGGGTGGGGGACGGTCAGGTCGTCGTCGTCGACCGCCTCCCCCTCGATCCACAGGACGTCCACGTCGAGGGGGCGGGGCCCGTGCCGCTCCTCGCCCGAGCGGTCCCGGCCGGCGGCCGCCTCGAGCCGCTGGGCCACGTCGAGCAGACCGCGGCCGGTGAGGGCGGTGGACAGTTCCACCACGACGTTCAGGTAGGACGGCTGGCCGGCCGGGCCGCCCACCGGCTCGGTCTCGTAGACGCCCGAGACGCCGAGGACCTCAGGCAGCGCCGCCACTGCCGACCGCAGCGCCGCCTCCCGGTCCCCCAGATTGGC
>DASUXN010000127.1:0-5925 GCA_036377875.1 Acidimicrobiales bacterium | reverse complement strand
CCGGCGGCGTAGGGACCGCCGACGGTGATCCCGTCCCCGCCCGGCGTGATCGTCAGCACGTCGGCGACGTCGAGCGTCACCATCTCGGCGTCGATGAGGTGGTAGCCGTCGGGCTCAACCCCGGTGATGCGAAGGGTGACGGTCAGCTTGGCCGGGGCACGCATCGCGCCAGTTTCGCCCACTCGTCCAGACCGAGCTCCTCCGCCCGGGCGTCGGGCCGGATCCCGGCACAGGCGAAGCCCAGCGCCAACACCGCAGGATCTCCCACCGCCGCCGCCAGCGACCGCCGCAGCATCTTCCGGCGCTGCCCGAACCCGGCTGACACCAGCCGGAACAGCCACTGTCGGTCGACGTCGGGGGCGGCGGGGCGCCCGCCCTCGTGCCGGCGGATGTCCACCAGCGCCGACTCGACCTTCGGTTCCGGCCAGAACACGGTGGACGGGACCCGCCCCACCACCGCCGCCCTCCCCCAATAGGCCACCTTCACGGAGACGGCTCCGTAGGCGTCGTCCCCCGCCCCCGCCGCCAGCCTTTCCGCCACCTCCAGCTGGACCATCACCAGCATCCGCCCGATGGCAGGAACGGTGTCGAGCAGCTGCGCCACCAGTGGCGTGGCCACGTTGTAGGGCAGGTTGGCCACCAGCACCCACCCGCTCGCGCCGCTCCCGAGCAGCCCCTCCCAGTCGAGCCGCAGGGCGTCGGCCTCGACCACCGTCACGCCAACCGGCTCCACCACCGACCGCAGCGCCGGCACCAGGCGAGGATCGACTTCGACGGCCGTGACCTCGGCCCCCGTCTCCGCCAGGGCCAGCGTCAAGGACCCGACCCCCGCGCCCACTTCGACGACGCGGTCGCCCGGGCCGACGCCGGCGAGGCGGGCCACCCGCCGCACCGTGTTGGGGTCGACGACGAAGTTCTGACCGCGGGCTCGGCTGGGTGAAGTTCCCTGGCGGGCCAGCAGCTCGCGGACCTGTGTCCTGCTGAGGGTCAGCGCCTCACCACTCGATGACGACCTCGATCAAGCCCACCGAGGTGTCGGCGAGGTGCTCGAAGGTGTCGGTGGATAGGTCGATGACCCGGCTCATGTCCGACGGCCCCCGGTCGGCGACGCTGCACTCGGTGCTGACCCCTGTCGAGATCATCGTGACCTTGATCACCGTGCCGAACGGCAGTGTGCGGTGGGCACAGGTGTGGGCTGGCGCTCCGAACCACGACGCCACTCCTCGCTCGGTGTTAGCTCTCGCCTGCTGGGCGGGTCGGAGGGCGGCCGGAAGCGTGATCACCACTCCGGTCGTGGTGGTGGTCCGCGCCGCCGTGGTCGGAGGCGACGATGGAACCGACCGGGCCGCGGCCGTGGTCGTGGTGGTGGGCGAGGGCTCGGGCTCCGCCGTCGTGGGCGGAGCGGTGGTCGTGGCACGAACCGTCGACGCGCTCCTCGCCGACGCAGCGATCGTGCTGGTCGTCGTAGGCGCCGCTGCGGGCGCGGCGAGCCGGACCGGCCCTGCGCCGGGCCCGGGTGCCGGCGAGGGCGTCGCCGTCAGCGGGCCGGAAGTCACGTCGAACTCGGGTGCCGACGAGCCCCCATTTCCCAACAGGAATGCGGGGGCCAGGAACACCGAGGCCCACAGCCCCACGCCGTAGCGGGGCCGCCTGGGCTCTTCTCTTCTCCCCGTCAGGAAGTCCCTCCTGAGTGACGCCGCGAACCATCAAGGACAGTTGGGGGGGAACCGCCAAAACCATAGGCACACTTCCGCTAGAGGCGCAAAACATGCTCTCAGCGCAGGTTGAACACCGTGGATGCGTTGACGGAGGTCACTTCGGCGATGTGCTCGGGCGTATCGCCCCGTACCTCGGCCAGCGCGGCGCCGACCAGCGATACGTGGGCGGGCTCGTTCGCGGTGCCGCGGTGGGGGGCAGGGGCGAGATACGGAGCGTCGGTCTCGACCAGCAGCCGGTCGGGCGGGCATTTGGCGGCCGCGGCCCGGATGTCGTCAGCGTTCTTGAACGTCAGAATTCCGCTGAAGGAAAGGTATGCCCCCATCTGCACCGCCAGCCGCGCCTCGTCCGGACCACCCGTGAAGCAGTGAAAGACCACCCGCTCGGGCACCGACTCGTTGTGCAGGATGGCGAACGTCTCGTCCCACGCCTCGCGGGTGTGGATGACGAGCGCCTTGTCGTGGATCCGGGCCAGGGCGATCTGCGCCGCGAACGCAGCCCGCTGGATGTCGCGGGGTGAGTGGTCGTAGTGGTAGTCGAGCCCGCATTCGCCGACGGCAACCACTCCGGGCTGGTCGATCAGCGGCAGGATCTCGTCCGTCCCGCCCTTGGCCTCGTGGGGATGGACACCCACCGTGGCCCAAACCCGTCCCGGCGCGGCGGCGGCGGCGTCGATCGCCGCCTTGGACGTTGTCGCATCGGTGCCGACGCAGATGATGCGGTCGACGCCCTGGGCGGCGGCCCGCTCGAGGGCGTCAGGCGGAAGGCCCTCGTACTGCAGATGGCAGTGCGTGTCGGTCCACATGCCCTCAGTCTTTCCTGCGGGGAAAGAGGGGCGCACCCTTCTCCACCGGCAGCCCACCCGGATAGCCGCCCCATGCCGCCGCGCCGGGAAGGCGCTGGTCGCCCGGCGACCCGTCGAGGCCCAGGCGTCGCCACGCCTCGGACGCGGACCTGGGCACCGCCGGCCACGCCAGAAGGCACACGATGCGCAGGGCCTCGAGGGCGTCGCCCAGCACCGCGTCCACGGCCCCGCCCGGCTCCGCCTTCCACGGCTCGTTGGCCTCCAGGTAGGCGTTGGTCTGGCGGATCAGCTGCCACGTGGCCTCGAGGGCGTCGGAGGGCGCCAGCCCGTCCCACGCCGCTGCCGCGGCCGCCACCACGCCCTCGGCCACCTCCCGCAACGGCGACGCGTCCTGCGGAGCCGGTCCCGTGCCGCCGCACTTCGACGCGACGACGGTCGTCACGCGCGACACCAGGTTGCCGAAGTTGTTGGCCAGGTCGGCGTTGTAACGGGCGAGCAGGCCCTCATAGGAGAAGTCCCCGTCGGGGCCGAACGGCGTATCCCGCAGGAGGTGGTAGCGAGTGGCGTCAACGCCGTACTCCGACACCAGGTCGGCGGGCGTGATCTGGCTGAAACGGATGTTGCTCTTGGAGATCTTCTCGCCGCCCACCAGCAGCCACCCGTGGGCGGCCACGTGCCGGGGCGGTTCGAGCCCCGCGGCCAGCAGCATTGCCGGCCAGTACACGGCGTGGAAGCGGATGATGTCCTTGCCCACGATGTGGAAGTCGGCGGGCCACCACTTGGCGAACGCCTCCGGGTCGTCGCCGTAGCCGGCGGCGGTGATGTAGTTGGGCAGCGCGTCGAACCACACCCACGTCACGTGGGATCGGTCCCACGGCAGCGGCACGCCCCAGTCGAAGGCGCTGCGGCTGATCGAGATGTCCTGCAGCCCCTGGCGGATGAACCCCAGCACCTCGTTGAGCCGCGTCCCGGGGATGACGGCCTCGGGATGGTCGGCGTAGTGATCGAGGAGTCGCTGCTCGTAGCGCGACAGCTTGAAGAACCAGTTCTCCTGCTTGACCAGCTCGACCGGGCGGCGGTGGATGGGGCACAGTCCGTCCACCAGGTCGCCCTCGGTGTAGTAGGCCTCGCAGGCCACGCAGTACAGGCCCTCGTAGGTGCCGAGCTCGATGTCGCCGTTGTCGTATATGGCCTGGAGGAACTTCTGCACCGACCGGGTGTGGCGCTCCTCGGTGGTGCGGATGAAGTCGTCGTAGAGGATGTCGAGCTCGTCCCACGCGGCGCGAAAGCGGGCGCTGTTGCGGTCGGCCAGCTCCTGGGGGTGCAGGCCCTGAGCGTCGGCGGCCTGCTTGTTCTTCAGCCCGTACTCGTCGGTGCCGGTCACGTACAGCACGTCGTCGCCCAGCAGCCGGTGCCAGCGGCTGACCGCGTCGCCGATGACCGTGGGGTAGGCGTGCCCGATGTGGGGCGCGTCGTTCACGTAGTAGATCGGCGTCGTGCAGTAGAAGCGGGCCACGCCGCAAGGGTAGGCGGCCGGCCCTGCCGGTCAGAGCGAAATAGCGACCTCGTAGACGCGCCGCTTGGGGACGTCGAGCGACGCGGCGACGTGGGCGATGGCCGACTTCTTGTCGTCGCCCTCCGCCAGGCGAGCGCGCAGCGCCGCCTCGACATCCGCTTCGCCGGGCGGCTCGGCGGGCGGGGCGCCGTCCAGTACGAGGACCATCTCGCCGCGCGGCTCGGTCTGGGACAGGTGGGCGGCGGCACCGGCCAGGTCGCCGCGCCACACCTCCTCGAACATCTTCGTGAGCTCCCGGACCACGGCCACGCGCCTGTCGGGGCCGAGCGCGGCGGCCAGGTCGTCGACCGTCTCCCGCACGCGGTGGGGCGCCTCGAACACGACGGTCGTGCGCCGCTCCCTGGCCAGGTCGGCAAGCCGTTGCTCGCGGGCTTTTCCTCGGCGGGGCAGGAAGCCTTCGAAGACGAACCGTTCGGTGGGCAACCCACTGACGACCAAGGCCGCCACCGCCGCCGACGGCCCCGGAACGACCGTCACCGCGTGGCCGGCCGCCACCGCCGCCGCCACCAGCCGCTCCCCCGGGTCGGAGATCCCGGGCATGCCGGCGTCGGTCACGACGACGACGGTCTCGCCCCCGTCCAACCGCTCGACGAGCTTCCGCACCTGGGCCGCCTCGTTGTGGATCCCCATCGCCACCAGCCGGTTACCGCCCGCCACGCCGGCAGCCGACAGGAGCTGGCGGGTACGGCGAGTGTCCTCGCAGGCGATCACGTCGGCCGTGCGCAACGCCTCGACAGCCCGCGGCGGCAGGTCCCCCAGGTTTCCTATGGGTGTCCCCACGAGGATCAACGGGCTCACTCCCGAACCTCGAGCTGATCGCCGGGCTTGAGCTTCCACCGCTCGAACGCCCCCGCCTCGGCCTCGATGATGCAGTGGCATCGCAACGACAGCCGCGTGAGGCGATTGGGTCGCAGGCGTACCGTCCGCAGCACGACCATCTGCTTGTCGCAGAAGGCGACGTCGATGGCGAACCTCATGCCCACGCTGTGGACCGACTTGCCCGGTTGCAGCATCAGCGCCCCGTCGATGCCCTCACGGCCCAGCAGACCCCGCATGCGGTCACGACGGACGGTGGCAACCTCCAGCGCGGCCAGCACCTGGTCGTCCCGCAGAAGCCACGGCACGGCGACCGACCTTTCAGACGTTGAAGCGGATCTCGAGCACGTCGCCGTCGGCGACCTCGTACTCCTTGCCCTCGACCCGCAGCTTTCCCGCCTCTTTGGCCGCGTTCCAGGACCCGAGGGAGAGCAGCTCGTCCCAGCGGATGACCTCGGCGCGGATGAATCCCCGCTGGAGGTCGGAGTGGATGACGCCCGCACACTCGGGTGCTTTGGCGCCGGCACGAAACGTCCATGCCCTCGACTCCTTGTCCCCCGTCGTCAGGAACGTGCGCCGGCCCAGCAGGTGGTAGGCCGCCCGCACGACCCTCGGCAACGCTCCCTCGCCGAGACCCAAGCCCTCCAACAGCTCCACCCGGTCGGCGGGATCGAGGCGGGTCGCCTCGGCCTCGAGCTGCACGCTCACTCCGAGCACGTCGGCGGCTCCCCCCAACTCGGCCGCCACCGGCTTGGTCAGGGCGTCGGCGTCGTCCAGCTGGTCCTCGCCCAGGTTCACCACCGCGAGCATCGGTTTCGTCGTCAGCAGGAACATGGGCTTCAGCTCGGCCCGCTCCTCCTCGGTAAGCGAAGACCGGTAGATCGGGACGCCGGCGTTGAGCTGCGCCACCGCCTTCTCCAGCACGCCGACCGACGCGGCCAGGGATGGGTCGGTGCGGGCCATCTTCTGGCGCTTCGTCAGCTGGGCCTCGGCCGACTCCGCGTCCGCCAGG
>DASUXN010000126.1:0-3439 GCA_036377875.1 Acidimicrobiales bacterium | reverse complement strand
GTCAGCGGGTCGCCGCCCGTCCCGTGCACCCCGGCGGCCTGTTCGAGGCGGCGGTGGCGCAGGAGACCAACGACTACCTGATCGAAGCCCGTTACCCCGACGGCAACACGTGGCTGGCCGACGACCCGTACCGCTTCTGGCCCACGCTGGGCGACCTTGACCTGCACCTGTTCGGTGAGGGCCGCCACGAGCGCCTGTGGACCGTGCTGGGAGCGCACCTGCGCGAGCAGCAGGGCGTGGCGGGGGCCTCGTTCGCGGTGTGGGCGCCGGGCGCCCAGAGCGTCCGGCTGGTGGGGGAGTGGAACAACTGGGACGGACGGATCGCCCCGATGCGCACCATGGGCTCGTCGGGCGTGTGGGAGATCTTCGTCCCGGGCGTGACCAAGGGCGTCCGCTACAAGTACGAGGTCCTGGGCGCCGACGGGTCGATCACCCTGCGCGCCGACCCCTTCGCCTTCGCCACCGAGGAGCCGCCGGCCACCGCCAGCGTGGTGTGGGAGCCGGCGTACCAGTGGCGCGACGACCCGTGGCTCTCGGAGCGGGCGGCGACCGAGGCGACGGCGCGACCGATGTCGGTGTACGAGGTCCACCTCGGCTCCTGGCGGCGAGTCCCGGAGGACGGCGACCGACCCCTGACGTACCGGGAGCTGGCCGAGCAGCTCCCCGACTACGTCGCCGACCTGGGGTTCACCCACGTCGAGCTGCTGCCGGTGGCGGAGCACCCCTTCGCCGGCTCGTGGGGCTACCAGGTAACCGCCTACTACGCGCCCACTGCCCGCTTCGGCACGCCCGACGACTTCCGCGCCCTCGTCGATGCTCTCCACGCGAGGGGCATCGGGGTGATCGTCGACTGGGTGCCGGCCCACTTCCCGAAGGACCAGTTCGCTCTCGCCCGCTTCGACGGCACCGCCCTGTACGAGCACGCCGACCCCCGCCAGGGCGAGCAGCAGGACTGGGGCACGCTCGTGTTCAACTTCGGGCGCCACGAGGTTCGTAACTTCCTGCTCGCCAACGCCCTCTTCTGGATCGAGGAGTACCACGTCGACGGGCTGCGGGTGGACGCCGTGGCATCGATGCTCTACCTCGACTACTCCCGCAAGGAAGGGGAGTGGGTCCCCAACAAGTACGGCGGCCGCGAGAACCTCGAGGCCATCGCCTTCCTCCGTGAGCTCAACGAGGTCGTGTACGGGCGTCACCCGGGCGTGCTGACTGCGGCCGAGGAGTCCACGGCGTGGCCCGCAGTGTCGCGTCCGACCTATCTGGGCGGGCTCGGGTTCGGGTTCAAGTGGAACATGGGCTGGATGCACGACACCTTGGACTACTTCTCCAAGGAACCGGTGTACCGCCGCCACCACCACGACCACCTCACCTTCGGGCTGCTGTACGCCTTCAGCGAGAACTTCATCCTTCCCCTCTCACACGACGAGGTCGTTCACCTGAAGGGGTCGCTCCTCGGCAAGATGCCGGGCGACTGGGGCACCAAGTTCGCCAACCTGCGGGCGCTGTTCGGATGGATGTGGGCCCACCCGGGCCGCCAGCTCCTGTTCATGGGGGGCGAGCTCGCCCAGAGCTCGGAGTGGAACCACGACCGCTCCCTCGACTGGCACGTCCTCGACCACCCCGAGCACCGCGGAGTGCAGTCGCTGGTGCGACACGTCAATCGGGTTTCGCGCCAAGAGCCGGCCCTGTGGCAGCGGGACTTCGACGGCAGCGGCTTCCGATGGATCGACGCCAGCGACGCCGACCAGAACGTCCTGTCGTTCGCCCGGTTCGCCACGGACGGCCCGCCCGTGGTCTGCGTCGCCAACCTGTCGGGGTCGCATCGTGGCGGGTACCGGATCGGCGTTCCCCAACCGGGTCGCTGGGTCGAGCTCCTGGACACCAGCCGGACGACGTTCGGCGGGTGGCAGGAGGGCGAGGCGGGCGACGTGTGGTCCGAGGACATCCCTTGGCATGGCATGGACCAGTCGGTAGCGCTCGATCTCCAGCCCATGAGCGTCATCTGGCTCGGGGCGCGGGGCTGACTACCGCCACCGGTGCGGAGACGCCTCCACCCCCAATTGAAGTGTCGTGGTAGCACCCTTTCGCCCGGGGCGCGGGATTCTTAGGTTGTAGCCACGGCTCACTGGGGCCGGGATCCCGGCGGTGATCCCTCCCTTCGACCTTCCTGGCTGGGTGCACCGCCGAGTTCATTCGAACTGGAAAACGGAGGGCACATGGCTCATCGTCAGGACCTGAACGCGCTGTCGGCTGCGGAGCGACAGCAGCTCGTCGACCTGATGCTCGATTACCTGAACGACGAAATCGTCGCCGACCACATGTCGATCACCCACTCGAACGTCGAGATCTTCACCGGTCACCGCGCCTACATCGCCTCCATGGAGGCTTGGTTGAGCGCCAACGGCGGCAGCCAGTTCGTGCCGCTTCCCTACTGGAACTCGGCCAACCCGATTCCCCCCGAGTTCAACGTGGTCAAGCCGGAGGACGACGGTACGCCGCGGCCCCCGCTCGGCAATCTGAACCCGGCCATCCCCAAGCCCGCCGAATACGAGTACCCCGCCGTCTGCGACTTCGAGGACCCCGACGACCTCGGCAACGCCATCAACGGCTGGCACGGCATGGTCCACTGCACGGTGGGCGGCACCATGTGCATGATCACCATCGCCTCGGCGGCGCCGATCTTCTGGTGCTGGCACGCCTTCGTCGACCACATCTACTGGGACTGGCAGAAGTGCACCGTGATCTGTCCCGACGTCGTGGGCTACACCCTCCCCTTCGTCCGCAACAAGCTGAGGGTGGCCGGGCTGCGGGTCGGCTCGATCACCCGCCTGCCCAAGTTCGCCATTCCAATCGAGAAGCTGCCCTTCCCCTTCCCGCGGCCCGAGCCGGATCCCGAGCCGTTCGTGCGTGGGCTCCAGTTCGCCCACGACGAGGGTGTCCACGCCCACGCCTCCCACACCCGCAGCGCAGTGGCGGTGCTGGTCGGCGGCGGCGGTCACAGCCCGGCCAGCCACGGCAACGGCCACGGCGACGGTGGGCACGGCGACGGCGGCGACCACGGCGGTCAGCCCCCGGTGCCGCCCGTGCCGCCCGGCCTGTCGAAGGCCCTGCGGGAGTGGCGCCAGCACATGTCGCCCGGCCCCATCCTCCGGGGGCCGTACGTCATCGACCAGTACCCGGCGGCCGGCGTGTCGGTCAAGCACGGCAGCGCCGTCGACCTCACCGTCCTCGCGCCCTGATCCCACCGTGACGTGCGGCCGGCGCGGTGTCACTCAACACCGCGCCGGCCGCGTCGCACGTCAGCGGCTGGTCTCGACCACGGCCTTGAGGTTGCGCAGGTTCTTCTTCCACATCCGCCGGAAGAAGGGTGAGGCCACCGCCGAGCCGACGGGGCCACCCATCCACCACGGGAAGCGCAGGACCTCCTTCCACACGAACA
>DASUXN010000125.1:0-3851 GCA_036377875.1 Acidimicrobiales bacterium | reverse complement strand
CGCCGCTGGCCAGGACGTCGTAGCCCTCGGGCAGGACGACGGTGAGCTCGAAGTCGGCCACGGGCGCGGTCGAGGCCTCGGCGAACCCGCCGGCCGGGGCGTCGGTGGCCCAGCCCACCCCGGGCTCCCACGGCAGGATCGGGAAGAAGGAGCCCAGGCGCATGGCGTCGCCGTTGCGGGAGATGCGGTCGTTGGCCGGCCCCGGCACCCGCAACTCCCACGGCATGGCCACGTCGACGGTCTGGCCGGCGCGAAAGAGGGCGCCGGCGCGGACCACCAGGATGGTGGGCTCCTCCATCGCGCTGGCGACGGGGCGGCCGGCGATCGTCACCTGCCCCGTCTCCAGCTTCGCCGCCGCCGGCGCCGTCCTCGGGCCGTTGGGCCACAGGCGGAACACCAGCCGGTCGGTGTCGAGGTCGGGGGTGAAGCGGACCTCGGTCGTGCCCCGCACCACGTTCTCGTCGAGACGGACGTCGACGCTCAGCCGGTAGCGGGGGCGGGCGGGATCGGGATCGGCGCGGTGGGGGGTGGCGGGGCAGGTCGGCGAGGTGGCCGGGGGCGGAACGGTGGGGAGCGGGGCGACGGTCGTCGTCGGCCGTGTGGCCGACTGCGTGGCCGGAGCGGTCGAGGTCGCCCGGTCGGTGAGATCGGCGGCGGTTCGGTCGTCGCCGACCTGGCAGGCGGCCGTGGCCAAGGCCAGGGCGGCGAGCAGGCCAGCCGGGCGACCACGGGTGCGCACGCCCCCATCGTCCCAGCCGTAAGGTGGCCCCATGGGTCGCCTGGTCCCGACCTGCGTGTGGCGGGCGACCCCGCACCTCGTGCTCGCCCTCGACGAGCGGTTCGGCCCTCCCCACGACGCCTACGTCAACGGCTCCCAGGTGTGGCTGCGCGACGACGGCCCCGGCGGCCTCACGATCGAGTGGCGGCTCCACCCCGTCGCCGGCTACTCCCGGCCCGGCGCAGTCGGGACCTACGAGGTGTTCGAGGCCACCGCCGACGCTCTGGCCGGCGGCACCGAGCCGCCTGCGCCACTGGAGCGGTTGTGGGACGGGCTGGAGGCGTTCGCCGCCTACGGGGACGAGGTGGAGCCCGCCATCCTCGCCTCCGCCACCACCGACGCCCTCGGTCTCGCCCCCGACGCGGCGGGGCTGGCCGACCACGAGAAGATCGGCGACGAGTGGGAGCGCAGCGGCGGCCACACGTCGGTGGTCACCGCCCTGCTCGAGCAGCTCGGGACGGGCTGAGGGCTACGAGGGCTGCATCTGGCGGCGGGCGGCGTCGGCTTCCTCGCCGACCTGCTCGACCGGGCCGCTGTAGACGCGCGCCCAGCGGATCTTGTCGCCCTCCACCCCGAGGATGAAGATGCCCGCCACCTGGGCGGCGTTGCCGGCGCCGTGCAGCTCGACCCACACCGTGTTGCCCTGGCGGGCGGAGCGCAGGACGGTCAGGCGGAAGCCGGGCTCGCTCTCGAAGATGGCCCGCCAGTTCTTGCGGACCTGGTCGGCGCCGGTGAAGTTCCGCGACGGGAAGCAGGGCTGGATGGAATCGAAGTTGGGGTGGACGGTCGAGTAGATCGCCTCCACGTCATGGCGGTTGCAGGCCTCCACGAACCGGGTCACGACGGCCATCGGGTCTTCGCCCGTCCGCTTCTTCGAGAAGAGCACGGGGAAAACCCTACGGCCCCGGCGGGTTCCTCCGCCACGGGGGCTGCCGGGGCGGGTCGAACGAGGCCTCCACAGGCTCGCCCCGGATGGCCCTGAACGCCTGCGCCACCCATCGTTCGCCGTTGGCCCCGCCCGCCAGCGGGGAGGGCAGGGCGTCCTCCGCGAACCACCCCACGTCCCGGCATTCGAGGGGGTGGACCTGGATCGTCCCGCCCACCATCCGGCAGTGGAAGACCAGGGAGTACAGGGGTATGCGGGTGAAGCCGAGGCGCATACCGTCGTACAGGGCGATGAGCCTCACCGGTTCGACCTCGATGCCGGTCTCCTCGAGGACCTCCTTGACCGCCACCTCGGAGGCCGAATACCCGACGTCGGCCCAGCCCGTCGGGTACAGCCACACCCCCGAGTCGGCCCGCTGCACGAGCAGGATCTCGCCGTCCTCGTTCCCGACCACCGCCCCGACTGCGATCTTGGGCGTCACGTAGCCGGCCACCCCCTCGCCCACCTCCCGCAGCCACGCCTCGACCACCGCCTGGCTGTCGGGCAGGCCGCCTTCGCCAGCGGCGACGCGGATGTCGGCCGCCACCCGCAGCACCTCCTCGAACCGCTCGCGCTCGTAGAGGTTCTCGGTGAAGCCCAGGGCGGTGCGGGCGATCCCCGCGAGGGTCTCGCTCCAGCGCAGCATGTCGTGGGCCGAGGCGGGTAAGGGACCGTCCACGCTCAGCCGCCGCCCAGCAGGTCGTCGAGGCGGGCGAAGAAGGCGGACCGGGCCATCACCTGGTCGGCGCCTGCCGCGAGAGCGGCGTCCATCGCCTCGCGGTTGGTGTGGTTGGCGAAGCCGATGACCGTCGCCCCCAGGGCGGGCGCGGCGTTCGGGCCACGCAGGCCCGTCTCAGCGTTCGGGCCACGCAGGGCGGGCAGCTGGTCGACCACGCCCGGGCGGGTCAGGTCGACGACTATCAGGTCGGCCTCCATCTCGGCCGCCTTGGCGGCCAGGTCGGCGGGCCGGTTGACGAACGTCACGTCGGCCGGGGACGAAGCCACCTTGGACCGGTCCATCAGGTCGGGGACGTAGGCCACCACCTTCTTCCGCTCCGGCATGGCCGGCGCACCTCCTCCATGTCGCTGTTTGTGGACGAACGCCTTGGCCGCTCCCCAC
This sequence comes from Acidimicrobiales bacterium, assembly GCA_036377875.1. GTDB lineage: Bacteria > Actinomycetota > Acidimicrobiia > Acidimicrobiales > AC-14 > JBFMCT01. Next base: position 1,028 of record DASUXN010000125.1, on the reverse strand, counting down.
CGGATACCAGGCTCCAACAGGGACGGGTCGATGTCGGCGAACGAGGCGGGGGCGAGGTCGTAGACGTCGTCGGGAAAGAGCCGTTCCTGCACCGCGTCGCGAGGAACGGGAGCCACGCCCGCCGCCCGCAGGACGGCGGTGGGGTACCGGACCGCCCCCCGCAGCAGGGCCAGCGGCGTGGTGGCCTGCTCGTCGATGTCCGCCTCCAGCAGCCTCCGCACCGCTCCCCCGACTTCGGAAGCCGCCTGCCGCCCCGCTTCGGCCGCCGCCGTCTCGACCTGGCCGGTCGGGCCGCCCAGCCGTAACCGCACCGACCGCTCCACCCACCCGGGAAGGGCCGCCTCGATGGCGTCGGCCAGGGCCGTAGCATGCTCGTCGATGCTCTCCATGCTGCCCTACCAGTGCGTTCGGCCACACAGGGGGCTGCGTCTCAGGTGAGACCGCAGCCCGTTCCGCCCAAGCCGGGCCAGGAGTCGGTGTGGGCATATCCCCGGCCGCCCCGCATCGAGGAGATCCGCCGGCAGTGCGAGGTGTGCTTCGGCGGCCAGACCATCGCCCTCACCCTCACGCCCATCCGCGTGCTGGAGACCAGCCACCCCCCCAACTACTACTTCCCGCCCGACAGCGTGCTGCCGGGGGCGATCTTCGAGACCACCAAGACCACGTACTGCGAGTGGAAGGGCACGGCCTCGTACTACGACGTGGTCAGGGGCGACAAGGTCGCGCCCGCCGCGGCCTGGACGTACCACGACCCGAAGCCGGGCTACGAGGCGCTGAAGGACTACGTCGCCTTCTACCCGGCCTACATGGACATCTGCCTGGTCGGAGGTGACTTCGTGCGCCCCCAGCCCGGCGGGTTCTACGGCGGCTGGATCACGTCCGACATCGCCGGCCCGTTCAAGGGCGTGCCCGGCTCCGAGGACTGGTAGCTACCCTTCCACCACGTCGCGGAGGCGGTCGACCTGGACGCCCTCGGCCGACAGCCAGGTGAGGGCCTGCTCCACCGTCTTGCGCTCACCCACGAGCTC
>DASUXN010000124.1:0-3990 GCA_036377875.1 Acidimicrobiales bacterium | reverse complement strand
CGGCGTGCCGTACTGCTCGAGATAGCCGCCCTCCCGCAGCAGGGCGATGTGGTCGCCCAGCTTCACCGCCTCGTCGACGTCATGGGTGACGAACACGACGGTCTTGCGCACCTCGGCCTGGAGGCGCAGGAACTCCTGCTGGAGTCGGTCGCGGTTGATCGGGTCGATGGCGCCGAACGGCTCGTCCATGAGCAGGACGGGCGGGTCGACGCCCAGAGCGCGGGCCACGCCCACCCGCTGGCGCTGGCCGCCCGAGAGCTGGTGGGGGTAGCGGTCGCGGTACTGGGCCGGTTCGAGCCCCACCAGTCGCAGCAGCTCGTCGACCCGGCTGCGGATGCGCGCCTTGTCCCACCCCGCCAGCCGGGGCACGGTGGCCACGTTGTCGCCCACGGTCTGGTGGGGGAACAGGCCGACCTGCTGGATGACGTAGCCCATACGCCGGCGCAGCTCGACCGGATCGGCACGGGTGACGTCCTCCCCGTCGAGGAGGATGCGCCCGCCCGACGGCTCGATGAGGCGGTTGATCATCTTGAGAGTGGTCGTCTTCCCACACCCCGACGGCCCGACGAGCATGCACACCTCGCCGTCGCCGACCTCCAGGTCGAGGGCGTGCACGGCCAGCTGGCCGCCCGGATACCGCTTCGTCACGCCTTCGAGCCGGATCATGAGGCCGCCACTAGTCTGCCGCCGTGGATCCCTGGGTGCGCTGGGACTGGGTGACCACGCACCTCGACGACATCGGTTCGGCCACCCGCGAGCACGTGGTGTTCACGGTGGTGGCGACCCTGATCGGGCTGGCGATCTCGTTCCCGCTGGCCCTGGCCGCCCGCCGCTGGCGCTGGCTGGCCACGCCCGTCCTGTCCACCACCGGCATCCTCTACACGATCCCGTCGCTGGCCCTGTTCGGCCTTCTGACGCCCTGGACCGGGCTCAGCCGCACGACCGCGATCATCGGGCTGGTCACGTACACGCTGCTCATCCTCATCCGGAACATCGTCACCGGCCTGGACGGCGTGGCGCCCGAGGTGCGGGAGGCGGCCACCGCCATGGGGTTCGGGCCGCTCCGCCGCCTCCTGCGCATCGAGCTGCCTCTGGCCGCGCCGGTGATCGTGGCCGGAGTGCGTATCGCGGTCGTGACAACGATCGGCCTCGTCACCGTGACCGCCTACATCGGCCAGGGCGGCCTGGGGCGGCTCATCCTCGACGGGCTCACCCGCGACTTCCGCACGCCGCTGGTGGTGGGGTCGGTCCTGTCCGTCGCTCTGGCCGTCCTGGCCGACGTCGGCCTCGCCGCGCTGCAGCGCCGCCTCACCCCGTGGGGCGATCACGGCGTTCGGGCCACGCAGGCCGATCACGGCGTTCGGGCCACGCAGGCCGGCGGATGAGCTTCTGGAGCGGGGTGTGGGACTGGTTCACGTCCGCCTCGTCATGGGAGGGCAACGCCGGAGCGATCCACCGGTTGGGCGAGCACGTGGCCATGTCGGGGGCGAGCGTGCTGGTGGCCGCGGCGATCGCCCTGCCCCTCGGGATCTGGCTGGGCCACACCGGCCGGGGCGGCACCATCGCCATCAACGCCTCCAACGTGGGGCGGGCCATCCCCAGCTTCGCCATCCTCGTGATCGCCGCCCAGCTCTGGGGGATCGGATGGAAGCCGGCCTTCATCGCCCTCGTCTCCCTGGCCGTCCCTCCCATGGTCACCAACGCCTACGTGGGCCTGCGGGAGGTCGACGCCGACGTGCGGGAGTCGGCCCGGGGCATGGGGATGACGGGCGCCCAGTCGCTGTGGCGGGTGGAGCTGCCGGTGGCCCTGCCGGTGGTGCTGGCCGGCGTCCGGACGGCCGCAGTGCAGGTGGTGGCCACCGCCACCCTGGCCGCCCTGGTGGCGTGGGGTGGGCTGGGCCGGTTCATCGTGGACGGGACGGCTCAGAGGGATTTCGTGCAGGTCTTCGCCGGGGCCGTATTGGTGGCGGCCCTCGCCATCGTCACCGAACTCGCCCTGGCCGGGCTCCAGCGTCTCATCGTGCCCGCTCCCCTGCGACGGCGCGACAAGGAGCGCGACAAGCCCTTCACCGGCCTCGCCGCCGACCCGCAGCCGGGGTGATGCCGATTCGGGGAAGAATGAGCCGTTCCCGCACCGGAGGTGCCCTCCATGCTTTTCCGACAGCTGAGAACCTCACGCCTGGCCATGCCTCTCGCCGCCCTCCTGGCCCTCGCCCTGGTGGCCACGGCCTGCGGAAACGACGACGACGACGGCTCGGGCGAGTCGGAGGCGAAGGGCAGTCTCACCATCGGCGCCTTCAACTTCACCGAGAGCGCGGTCCTGTCGGAGATCTACGCCGGCGCCCTACGTGAGGACGGCTACACGGTCACCATCCGGCCCAACCTCGGCAGCCGGGAAGTGGTCTCGCCCGCCCTCGAGCGGGGCGAGCTCGACCTCTACATCGGCTACGCCGCCACCGACCTCGAGCACTACAACAACAACGCGGGCGAGGCCACGCCCGACGCCCGCGCCACCGCCGACAAGCTGCGCAGCCGCCTGGGCTCGAGGGGGCTGACCGCGCTCGAGCCCTCCCCCGCCGTCGACCAGAACGCCTTCGCCGTCACCAAGGCCACCGCCGACCGCCTCCGCCTGCGGCGCCTCTCCGACCTCGCCCCCGTGGCCGGCCAGCTCTCGCTGGGCGGGCCGCCCGAGTGCCCGACCCGGCCGTTCTGTGCCGCCGGCCTCGAATCGAAGTACGGCATCCGCTTCCGCGAGTTCAAGGCGGTGGGCCTGGGGGCGGTGGCCAACAACGCCCTCGAGCGGGGCGACGTGGATGTGACGCTGGTCCTGTCGACCGACGGCGGCGCCCGCGCCCGCGGCTTCGTTCTCCTCGAGGACGACCGCCAGCTGCAGAACGCCGACAACATCATCCCCGTCATGCGGGCGCCAGCCGCCACCGACGAGGTCCGAACCATCCTCAACCGGGTCTCCGCCGCCCTGACCACCGAGGAGCTGGCCGAGCTCAACCGGCGGGTCGACGACGACAAGGAAGACGCCGACGTCGTGGCCCGGGAGTGGCTGTCCGAGAACGGCTTCGGCGACTGAGCCGTCGCTGAGCCTCTGCCACAGGGCGACCGCCGCCCTCCTCCTCACCGCCCTGGCGGCGTGCTCGCCCTCGCCGGGCCCCGAGGGCCGGAACCCTCTCGATCCCGGGCCGACGACGACGGCCGAGAAGGAGGACAGGTACGGCGAGCCCGAGCTCCTGGGCGAGATCGCCGACCCGGCCGTGACCGAGAGCAGCGGCGTGGTGGCTTCGAGGCGGGCGCCCGGGCGCTTCTGGACCCACAACGACTCCGACGACGGCGCCGTGATCTACTGCCTGGACGACCAGGCCGCCTCGTGCGGCACCTGGACGGTGGCGGGGGCGGAGGCGTTCGACTGGGAGGACATCGCCGCCGGCCCCGGTCCCGAGGCGGGCACGCCCTATCTCTACATCGGCGACATAGGGGACAACCTGGCCGTTCGCGCCTCGATCGTGGTCTACCGGGTACCCGAGCCGGAGTCGGGCGCGTCGCGCGGGACAACGCCGAGAGCCGACGTTCTCACCCTGCGCTACCCCGACGAGCCCCACGACGCCGAGGCCCTGATGGTCCATCCCACCTCGGGCGACGTCTACGTGATCGTCAAGGAGCCGAGCCCGTCGGTCTACGTCGCCCGGGGGCCCTTGGTCGCGGGGCCGGCACGGACGATGGAGAAGGTGGCCACACTTCCCGTCGGCGGCGCGACGGCCCTGACCTCGGTGACGGGCGCCGACATCGCGCCGGACGGGACCCGCGTCGCCCTGTGCACCTATGCGGAAGGGTTCGAGCTCGTCCTCCCCGAAGGCACGAGCGACTTCGACGCGGTGTGGGCCCAGCCCGTGCGCCCGCTCGACCTCGGCCCTCGCCCCCAGGGAGAGGGCATCGCCTATTCCTCAGACGGCCGCGGCATCGTCACGACCAGCGAACGCC
>DASUXN010000123.1:0-4014 GCA_036377875.1 Acidimicrobiales bacterium | reverse complement strand
GGAGGATCTCGGGTCGACGAACGGGACGTACGTCAACCGCAAGAAGGTCACCGCCCCCATCGCCATCCGCAAGGGTGACCGCCTCCAGGTCGGCAAGACCGTCATGGAACTGCTGTGACCGTCCTGAGCGGCGCCGCCGCGACCGACGTGGGCAGGGTCCGGCAGATCAACGAGGACCGCTACCTGGTCGGCGAGGGCCTGTACGCAGTCGCCGACGGGGTGGGCGGCCACCAGGCCGGGGAGGTGGCGGCCCAGGCGTCGGTCGAGGCCCTGGCCAGCAACTTCACCGAGCGGACGACTGAAGGGCTGGTCGCCGCCGTCCAGGAGGCGAGCCGGGCGGTGTGGAGGCTGGCCCAGGAGAACACCGAGCGGCGGGGCATGGGCACGACCCTGACCGTGCTGGCCCTCGTGGAGCAGGAGGGCGAGGACGTCATGGCCATCGCCAACGTCGGCGACTCCCGGGCCTACCTGTTCCAGCGGGGCGACCTGGTGCAGGTGACCGAGGACCACTCCCTCGTCGAGGAGCTGGTGCGCGAGGGCCAGCTGACCCCCGAAGAGGCCCAGGTCCACCCGCAACGTTCGATAATCACCCGGGCCCTGGGCATGGAGGCGGAGGTGCAGGTGGACGCCTGGACGCTCACGCCCTACGCCGGCGACCGCATCGTGCTGTGCAGCGACGGCCTGACCAACGAGGTCACCACCGACAAGATCGCGTCGGTCCTCCGGCACCTGTCCGATCCCCAGGAGGCGGCCCGGGAGCTCGTCCGCCAGGCCCGCGCCAATGGGGGCAACGACAACATCACGGTGGTGGTGGTCGACGTGGTGGACGACGGCGGAAAGGCGGAGAAGGCGTCCGAGGCGCTCGCCGCCGACCCCCCGACCACGGCCGAGGCCCCCGTCGACAGCAGCCCCACCGTGACCGTCACCCGCCGTCCCGACCCCACGCCGCCGCCCCGCCCCGGCGCCCCCACCGGATCGACCGGCTCGACCGCGACCGCCACCCGCACCCGGCCGCCCGTCACCACCGCCCCGCCGCCGTCGGGACGGTTCGAGCGCCCGCGAAGGCTCACGTGGCGGGTCGTGCTGTTCCTGGCCTGCGTGGTGGGCGTGCTGGGGATAGTGGCGGCCAGCGTTGCGTGGTACGCCCGCAGCGCCTACTTCGTCGGCATCGACGGCGACCAGGTGGCGATCTTCCGCGGCCGTCCCGGCGGGTTCCTGTGGTTCGACCCCACGCTGGTCGACCGCAAGGAGCTGCCCGTCTCGGACGTGCTGCCGGCCAAGCTCGACGAGCTGCGGGCGGGCAAGGAGGAGCCGTCCAAGGCGGACGCCGACCGCTACGTGAACAACCTCCGCCAGGAGGCGGCCGAGCGGCGGGCGGCCACGACGACCACCACCACGACCACGCCTCCGAACACCCTCCCCGGAGGCAGCGCGGCCGCGCCTACGACGACCCGGGCAGGCCCGCCGTGATGCAGGTGATGCGGCGGAACACGGAGCTGGGGCTCATCCTCATGGCCGGGCTGCTCACTGTGGGCGGCTACATCCTGGCCACCCTCGGCCAGGACGCCAACCTGCCCGCCAACCTCGTCCCGTTCCTGATCGTCATCCTCGGCCTGCTGGCCGCCGCCCACGTGGCCACCCGCGTGCTGGCCCCCGGCGCCGACGGCAGCCTGCTGCCTCTCGCCGGCATGCTCAACGGCATCGGCTACGTGTTCATCGCCCGCCTCGACGAGGACCTGGCCGGCCTCCAGGCGCTGTGGACCGCGGTGGGCATCGGCGGGTTCATCCTCACCCTCGTGCTGGTCCGGCGGGTGCGCGACATCGAGCGGTTCCGCTACACGATCGCCCTCGTCGGGGTGGGCCTGCTCCTCATGCCCCTGCTGCCGGTGGTGGGGAGGAGCATCAACGGCGCCCGGCTGTGGGTGCGCCTCGGGCCGATGAACTTCCAGCCCGGCGAGCTGGCCAAGATCGCCCTGTGCATCTTCTTCGCGTCCTACCTGGTCGAAAAGCAGATGCTGCTGTCCCACGCCCGTCACCAGATCGGGCCCATCCCCTTCCCCGACCTGAAGCACTACGGGCCGCTGGTCCTCATGTGGGGCGTGTCGCTGGTCGTCATGGTCTTCGAGAAAGACCTGGGGTCGTCGCTCTTGTTCTTCGCCCTGTTCATCGCCCTGCTGTGGGTGGCCACGGGGAGGGTCGCCTACTTGATGGTGGGCGGCGGGCTGTTCGCCATGGGCGCCTACATGGCGTGGACGATGTTCGCCCACGTCCGGTCCCGGGTCGACATCTGGCTCGATCCGTGGACGCAGCCCACCGACGCCGGGTTCCAGCTCATCCAGGCCCTGTTCGCCTTCGCCGCCGGCGGGTTCGCGGGCACCAACCTGTCCCAGGGCAGCCCCGACCGCATCCCCGCCGTCGCCACCGACTTCACCTTCGCCGCCATCGCCGAGGAGCTGGGCCTGCTGGGCTCGGCGGCCATCCTCATCGCCTTCGTGCTGATGGTGGGGGCGGGCCTGCGCATCGCCACCCGGGCCGAGTCACCCTTCGAGAAGCTGCTGGCCACCGGGCTGACCGCCATCCTGGGGTTCCAGACGTTCATCATCGTGGCCGGCGTCACCCGCCTGATCCCCCTGACGGGGATCACGCTGCCGTTCATCTCCTACGGCGGGTCGTCGCTGCTGTCCAACTACGTGCTGCTTGCCCTCCTGCTGCGCATCTCCGACGACCAGGCGGCCCGTGAGCAGGGCCAGGCCGAGGCGATGGCGGTGACCTCCGGGTGAACCGCCAGATCCGGGGCCTGGGCATCACGCTGATGGTGCTGTTCGCCGCCCTGTTCGTCCAGGTCAACTACCTCCAGATCTTCGCCGCCGACCGGCTGAACAAGCATCCCGCCAACACCCGCGCCATCGTGCGGGACTTCTCCCGTCCGAGAGGCGTGATCCAGACGTCGGACGGCGTGGTGCTGGCCCGCTCCGTGCCGATCGACGACGAGTTCGAGCGCCAGCGGGAGTACCCCGAGGGGGCGCTGTTCGCCCACGTCACCGGCTTCCTGTCGTTCGCCTTCGGCGGCGAGGGCGTCGAGCGGACCTACAACGGAGAACTGGTGGGCCGCGACCAGGAGACCGAGATCCGAAAGCTGTCCGACCTGCTGGTGAAGCGGGAGCACACGGGCGACGTCACCCTCACCCTGTCCAAGAAGCTCCAGCAGGTGGCGACCGAGCAGCTGGGCGAGCGCAAGGGCGCGGTGGTCGCCCTCAACCCCAGGAACGGCGCCATCCTGGCCATGGCCGACTACCCGACCTACGACCCCAACCGGCTGGCCGGGCACAACCAGGCCGAGGTACGGGCGGCGTGGGACGAGCTCAACAACGACCCGGACCGGCCGCTGCTGTCGCGGGCGTTCCGGGAGCGGTACCCGCCGGGGTCGTCGTTCAAGGTGGTGACCGCGGCGGCCGCCCTGGCCGGCGGCACGGTCAGCGTGGCCCAGCCGGTCTACCCCACCCTGACCGCCCTCCCCCTGCCCAACTCGGGCGGCCAGAGCCTGGCCAACTTCGGCGGCGGGTCCTGTGGCGGGAACCTTCCCGAGGCGCTGCGGGTGTCGTGCAACACGGCCTTCGCCCAGCTGGGCATGGACATGGGCGCCGAGCAGCTGGCCGGCGGCGCCGGCGACTTCGGGTTCCGACAGGAGCCGCCCATCGACCTGCCCTTCGCCGCCGCCTCGAACTTCCCCGAGGCCAGCGCCTTCTCCCGCGACCTCCCGGGCCTGGCCAAGTCGGCCATCGGCCAGCAGGACGTCTCGGCCACGCCCCTCCAGATGGCGATGGTGGCGGCCGCCATCGCCAACGACGGGGTGATCATGACGCCCCACGTCATGGCCGAGATCCGCAACGACGAGGGCGAGGTCATCCAGACCTACGAGCCCAAGGAGTGGCAGCGGGCGGTGTCGTCCAGCGTGGCCGGCGTGGTCAGGGACATGATGGTCCAGGTCGTCGAGCGGGGCACGGGGACCGCCGC
>DASUXN010000122.1:0-3407 GCA_036377875.1 Acidimicrobiales bacterium | reverse complement strand
CACCGATCGGTTGGTACGCTGGCTGGCAGAGCGGCTCGAGGAAGAGGCATGAACGACGACGTCGATCTGGACGACATCGAGCGCCGAACCGAGACCAACGAGATCGAGCTGTCGATCCCGGTCGGGGTACCGGCGGAGGCCTTCGCAGAGCTGCTGGAAGCCGGGCGGCTCCACAAGGAGCTGTCCCTCGACGACGTCATGTCCGTGCTGCGGGACGTCGAGCTGACGCCCGACATCATCGACACGGTCCGCCACCGCCTGGCCGCCGAGGGCATCGACCTCGACGAGACCGAGGAGGTGGCCGACCCCCACGAGCTGCTGAAGACCCTGCCCGAGACGCCGGCCGAGGCGCCCGCCGCCGGTCCCGCCGGGCTCGCTGGGCCGGCAGAGGCGACGCCCGTCGCCGACGCCGCCCCTCCCGCACCTGTTCCGGCCGCCCCCTTCAACCCGCCCAACACCGCCGCCGCGGCGACGGCGGCGGCCGCGGCGGCGGCCAAGGAGTCCCGGGCCGGAGGCGGTTCGTCCGACCCGGTGCGGACCTACCTGAAGGAGATCGGCAAGGTCGACCTGCTCGACGGGTCGCAGGAGGTGGAGCTCGCCCAGCGCATCGAGGCGGGCCAGGAGGCGGCGGCCCGGCTCGCCGCCCGAGAGGTGTTGGAAGGCCTGTCCGCCCCCGTGCCGGTGGCCGACCACGACGTGCGCACCCTCCGGGCGTTGGTCCGCGACGGGGAGCGGGCCAAGAAGGAGCTGATCGAGGCCAACCTCCGCCTGGTCGTGTCCATCGCCAAGCGGTACATGGGGAGAGGGCTGCTGTTCCTCGACCTCATCCAGGAGGGGAACCTGGGCCTGATCCGGGCCGTCGAGAAGTTCGACTACACCAAGGGCTTCAAGTTCTCGACCTACGCCACGTGGTGGATCCGCCAGGCCATCACCCGGGCCATCGCCGACCAGGCCCGCACCATCCGCATCCCCGTCCACATGGTGGAAACCATCAACTCTGTGTTGAGGGTTCAGCGACAGCTGCTCCAGGAGTTCGGGCGGGAGCCGACGGTCGAGGAGCTGGCGGCCAAGGTCAACATGGCCCCGTCGAGGGTGCGGGAGATCCAGCGGATCGCCCAGGAGCCGGTCTCGTTGGAGACCCCGGTGGGCCAGGAGGACGACAGCCAGCTGGGCGATTTCATCGAGGACCAGCAGGCGGTGGCGCCGGCCGAGGCGGCGGCCCGGGCCATGCTCACCGAGGCCGTGTTGGAGGCGTTGGAACAGCTGACGGAGCGGGAGCGGAAGATCGTCCGGCTCCGCTTCGGGCTGGAGGACGGTCAGGTCCGGACGCTGGAAGAGGTGGGCAAGGAGTTCGGTGTGACCCGCGAGCGCATCCGCCAGATTGAGGCGAAGACCCTGGCCAAGCTCCGTCACCCCATGCGCAGCCAGAAGCTGCGGGACTACTTGGACGAGGAGTAGGGCTCCACCGGCGGGGGAGCGACCTGCGGCTGGCCCGTCAGGGGGGCGGCGGCGGGGATGGTGTTGGTCCCGTTGGACGAGCCGTCGGCCGTCGTCGGGGTGGGCGTGGGAGGCACCGAGGTGATGGAGTCGCCGCCGGTCTTGCGCTCGACGAGGTCCTTGGCCTTCTCCACCGCCTCGTCGATGACCGTCCCGGCCCGCTCGGTCACCGTCTCGAAAGCCTCGGACTGGCGGAGCTTGTTGAGGGTGCGGTTCAGCTGGTCGTAGCGCTGGCGACCGGCCTTGGCGCCGAGGTAGTAACCCGTCGCGAACCCGGTCGCATATCCGAGTCGGAATCTCATGGCGGTTGGATACCCCGTGCGCCCGCCGGGCAACCGTGGCTCCGGGGGTGGGACTCGAACCCACAACAAACGGCTTAACAGGCCGCTGCTCTGCCGATTGAGCTACCCCGGAAGGCGGCTCCGACGTTAGTCGCTCGCGCGAGGATGGCGAGTTGCCGGGAACCCCGGGCCCGTAGCTCAGTGGTCAGAGCAGTGGACTCATAATCCATCGGTCGCAGGTTCGATCCCTGCCGGGCCCACCCGAACCGTGTTGGTGCAGGTCGTGGCGGTTCCAGCACGATCCCAACGGGGTGGCTGAGGTCCAACAGGCCTCCAACGCGGGTAAATGGGCTGGTCAGCGGCGCCTCCGGGCGGGATGGAGAAGTGCTTGCCGAGCCCCGGGGGGCGTGCTAGACCTCACCCGGCTCTCGCTGGGCGAGGCGCGTCGCGCGCCGTGTGCAGCGGAACCGGATCGACAGGAATTAGGCAGAAGAGGGCGGAGAACCCGAACGATGGGGACCAGGCAGGGGAGCGAGGAGGTGCGGCCCGTGAAGCTGGCCGCGCTCGCTCTGCTGACCGTCGGCTTCGTCGTCCTGGTCTTCGCCGGATCGGCATCGGCCCAGGCCACGGGCACGACGGGCGCCCCCGGCAGCGACGGTGCGGCCCAGGCCACGACCACCACCACGGTCGCTCCTGCGCCGCCCACCACGGTCGCCGCCCCTCCCACCACCGTCGCCGCGCCCGCTCCCCCCGTCACCACCGTCTCCACCGTCGCTCCGGCGGCCGGGTCCCCGGGCGGCACGTCGACGGTGAGCATCGTCCAGTCGACCAGCACCCCCGCCACCCCCGGCTCGGGCGGCACCACCACCCTCAAGGTCACCGGCGCCGAGACCGAGGCGACCCCCTCCGGGCCCGCCCGCATCTCCGTCACGGCCGTCAGCAACTCCTCCACCTCGCCCGCCGGCGAGGCGGCTCCGACCACCGGTAGCTCGGGCGGCTCGGGCACCGGCACCTCCGCCGGATCCAACACGCCCGCCGCCAACTCGGGCAGCGGCTCCGCCACCCTCACCTCCGGCGGCGCCGGCCCGGCCCAGACCGAGCTCACCCGGGGGGTCCTCGCCGCCGCTGCGGCCAACCGCTCGGGCACCCTCAGCGCCGGCGACGTCGAGGCCCTCAAGGCTCTCGAGGCGGCCGCCAACCCGGGCGGCTCCAACCTCAGCTTCGAGCGGACCGACGGTTGCCGGAAGGTCACCGGTTCCAACGGTCTGTTCGACTCGATCTCCATCGCCATCGGAAGGGGCTGCGGCGGCGCCCAGTCGACGCCTGCGCCCAACCCCGTCGGCAGCACCACCGGTCTGGCCATCGCCATCGGGTCGGCGGCGACCTGTGCGGCCACCGGGACGTCCAAGCGTTCGACGTCCTGTGTGTCCATCGGTATCCGCGGCAGCGCCACGGGGGCGGCCATCGCCGGCCCTGAGGGCGACGCCGTCAACACCACGATCTCCGTCAACGGTCTCATAGCCAACGGCATCGCCATCGGCGGTGAAGGTCGAGCAGGAATTGGCGGCAGTGCCGACAACACCACCATCGGGGTGCGAGTCCCGGAGGTGACCGGCACTGCCATCGGTG
>DASUXN010000121.1:0-6443 GCA_036377875.1 Acidimicrobiales bacterium | reverse complement strand
GGTCGGCCTTCTGCTCCTCGTACTCGTCGTAGGACAACAGCCCGGCGTCGAAGCGTCGGTGCAGCTCCTCGACCATCTGCAGCAGCTCGGGCGTGCTCAGCTCCGGCCCGCTGGGGGTCGACGTCTCCTCGGCCTCGTCGGGCGCCTCGGCCGTGTCGGTGCCGCGCGACTGGCGCTGCTCACGCTTCGCCGCGGCCTTGGCCTTCTTGTCCCGCTCTCTGGCGACCTTCCCGTAACTCGTCCGGCGGGCGCTCAACGGGCGGGCGCGGCAATCAGTCTTGCGTTGGCCACGATGGGGCTCACTTCCACTCGGGGGGCCCAGCCGACCTGGCGGTACACACCCAGGATAGGCCCGAAAGAGCCGCAACCCGGACAGAATCGGGGCAGAGGTGGGAACGAGGTACAGTGGCGTACCGCCACGGCTCTGGCCGAGACGGCACCGGCAGCCGCCGGTGGAGGCACCGAGATCCGCTCGAGCCGCCTCACTCTGCTCGAACGGAGCCCATTTCGTGCCGCCTACCTTCACGTCCCTCGGCGTACCCGCCGACCTCGTCGCCATCCTCGCCGGGCGTGGCATCACCGAGCCCTTCGCCATCCAGGCTGCGACCCTTCCCGACGCCCTCGCCGGCCACGACGTGTGCGGCAAGGCCCCCACCGGGTCGGGCAAGACGCTCGCCTTCGCCCTCACCCTGGCCATGCGGACCGAGAAGGCCCTCCGTCGCCGGCCCCGGGCCCTCGTCCTCGCCCCGACGCGCGAGCTGGCCGCCCAGATCCAGCGCGAGCTGGCGCCCCTCGCTTCCGCCCGGGGCCGCAGCGTCACCGCCGTCTACGGCGGCACCGGCTACGAGGCCCAGAACCGGGCCCTGCACAAGGGCGTCGACATCCTCGTGGCCTGCCCGGGCCGCCTCGAGGACCTGGTGGCGCGGGGCGATGTCCGCCTCGGCGACGTCGACCTGGTCGTGGTGGACGAGGCCGACCGCATGGCCGACATGGGCTTCCTTCCCGCCGTCCGCCGCCTGCTGGACGCCACCGCCGACGACCGCCAGACTCTGCTCTACTCCGCCACCCTCGACGGCGAGGTCAACACCCTGGTCAAGCGCTACCAGCACGATCCCCGCCGCCACGACGCCGTGCCGGTGGAGGACGAGGCGGGCGACGTGCAGCACTTGTTCTGGCACGCCGAGCCGTCCGCCCGCGTCGGGCTGATCGCCGATCTCGTGTCCCGCCACGGCAGCACGATCGTGTTCTGCCGCACCAAGCACGGGGCCGACCGCCTCGTGCGCCAGCTGGCCCACAGCGGCGTCGAGGCCGTGGCCATCCACGGCAACCGCAGTCAGGCCCAGCGGGACCGGGCCCTGGCCGCCTTCACCAAGGGTGCGGCCGAGGCTCTCGTGGCCACCGACGTCGTCGCACGCGGCATCCACGTCACCGGTGTCTCGTGCGTCGTGCACTTCGACCTCCCCGCCGACGTGAAGGACTACGTCCACCGCTCCGGGCGCACCGGCCGAGCGGGGGCGGACGGCACCGTGGTCTCCTTCGTCCCCCCCGACCGGGAGCTGCGCCGATCGGTCCGGGCCTTCCAGCGGGAGCTCGGCCTGCCCGAGGTGCTGGACACGCCCGACGGCTCGACCGCGCCGAAGATGGCCGCTCCGCCCCGCGCCGCCGCACCGGCCCGGACGGGCGCACCGACCTCTCGCCCGCCCGAGACGCGGGCCCGGCGGCGGCCGCGCCGTCGCGTCAGCGCACGCTGATCGATCCCTGCATGCCGTAGGCCCAGTGGCCCGGCAGGTGGCAACCGAAGAACAGCCGTCCCGCCTGCCGGAAGGTGAAGGTCGTCTCCGCGGTGGCGCCCGGCCCGACCGACACCTCGCCGGGACGGTCGCCGTGGTGGGCCTCCGTGCCCTTCTCGTGGACGTCCTGCACGGCCAGGTCGCCCACGATCAGCTCGTGAGGGATGGGGTCGGCGTTGCGCACCACGAACCGCACCGTCTCGCCGACCGCCACGTCCAGCTCGGCTAGCGAGAAGCGCGAGTGATGCACGTCGAGCACGACCGTGCGGACATCCCCGGGAACCGGCTCGCCGCCGGCCCCGGCCGCGTCGCAGCCGGTCAACCCCAGGCTGAGCAGAGCCGGAACGACGAGGGCGGCCACCCACCTCACGACGGCCGCCGGTTGGTCCCCGCCACCACCGCCACTGCGGCGACCAGGAGAATCGCCGCCCCCGCCCCGAGCCCGGCCAGCAGCGGCCAGGCCGATTCGCCGCTCTCCTCGGCCGCCCCGTCGACCAGCACCGGCCCCCGGGTTGACGAGGCGGGGACACCTTCGAGGCCGGCCGCCACCCGGGACGGCGCGCCCGCGCCGGTGGCGTCCACGGCCAGGTCGTAGGTGAGCTCGCCCGGGGCGGCGTCGATCTGGAGGTAGGTCAGCCACGACGAGTCGGGCACCCACCCCATCCCCTTGTCCGACCGCAGATCCCTCAGCAGCGACGTGGAGGCCCGCTCCTGGGACTGGAGGCGCAGGCCGGGAGCGTCGTCGCCGGGCAGGAGAGCGGGGCGGCTGTCGGTCAACAGGAAGACGTCGGCGTTGACCCGCTCGGCGGGCTGGCGGCCCAGGGCGAGGATGCGCAGGGGCACCCACGGGTTGTCGGTGGGGATGGTCAGATGGATGGGCGTGCCGTCACCCAGGGCCACGCCCCGCTGGCGGGCGGCGTCGGCGTCGAAGCGGGCAGCGAGGAAGATCTGACTGCGGGCGGCGTAGAAGTCGAGGACCTCGGGGGCGTCGGGCGTCAGCAGGAATCCGTGGTTGGTGGCCCACTCGCCCACGGCCCGGGCCCCGCCCCGCAGGACGGTCAGGTCGAGGGCGTCGATGCGCTTTTCGATCAGGACCTCGGCCGACTCGTCCACCGCTGAGGCCGAGTTGGCGCGAGACGCGGCAAAGGCCACCGGCGGGCGCACTTCCCGCACCAGCCGCTGGAGGGTCCAGTCGCCTCCCCGCTCCACGTTGGTGGGCACGCCCGGCAAGGGGACGATCGAGCCGAACTCCCCGCCCGCGCCGGCGAACTCGAAGGAGGTGACGTAGTGCTCCACCCCGTCGGAATAGGCGGCGAGCGTCGTGGTGCGCAGGAGGTTGACGGCGCCGTTGGGGCCGATGAGGCCGCCGCACGCTCCCGCCGGTCCGGCCGCCAGGCCGACCACCACTCCCGCCAGGGTCATCATCAACAGGAACCGGCGCATGGCCACCTCGCTTGTCGTCGCTCGACGTTGGCGGAGGTTGGACGTCCCTCACCCGGGACGTGGTTCCCGGACCGTCAGATGCGGCGGGGCCCGATGGTGTCGCGCCAGACCGGGTCGTACCCGGCGTCCCGCAACTCGGCCGCCACCTCTGCGGGCGACCGCTCGTCGGCCACCTCGAACTGGGCGCCCGCCTCGCTCGGCGCGGCGTACCCCCCCGGCTCGGTATGGGACCCGGCCGACAGCTGGGTGACGCCGAGCGGCACGAGGGCGTCGCGCAGGGCGGGCGGCTCACGGGTCGACAGCGACACACCCACGTCGGGCTGGAACAGCCGCAGCGCGCACAGCAGCTGGACCAGGTCGGCGTCGGACAGCGGCGCGGCGGGCTCGTACTCCCCCGCCGCCGGGCGCAGCCGCGGCAGTGAGACAGTCAGCTCGCACCGCCACCACCGCCGCAGGATGGCCCGGGCGTGGGCGCCCACGGCCAGCGCCTCGGCCCGCCAGTCGTCGTGCAGGCCGAGCAGGGCGCCGATCCCCAGCCGGCGCATGCCCGCCGCCGCGCCGCGGTCGGGCGCCGCGAGCCGCCAGTCGTAGTTGCGCTTCTTGCCCTTCAGGTGGACGGCCGCGTAGGTCACCGGGTCGTACGCCTCCTGGTAGACGATCAGCCCCTCGCAGCCCGCATCCACCAGCCGGCGGTACGTCGCCGTGTCCCACACCTGCACCTCGACCGACAGTGACGGGACGATCGGGGCGAGCGCCCGCACGCAGTCGACCAGATAGTCCTTGGACACGATGCGGGCGTGCTCCCCCGCCACCAGCAGCACGTGACGGAAGCCCCGGTCGAGCAGGGCCCGGGCCTCGCCCACGACCTCGTCGACGGTGAGGGTGCGGCGGGCGACCTCGTTGCCGGCCGAGAACCCGCAGTACGTACACGTCGAGACGCACTCGTTGGACAGGTAGAGGGGGGCGAACATGCGCACCACCCGCCCGAACCGCCGGATGGTGGTCTCATGGGCGGCCCGGGCCAGGTCCTCGAGACGGCCGGCGGCGACGGGCGACAGCAGGGTGGCGAAGTCGGCCATCGTGCGGCGGGACGCGGCCAGGGCCCGGGTGACGTCCGCGTCGGTGGCGGAATCGACCCGTTCCCGCAGCACGGGCAGTCCGTTGAGGAGGAACGCCACCACGTCGGCCGCCGCCGTGTCGGCGGGGACACCCTCGGGGCGCGACTCGAGAACGACGGCCTGGGCGCTCACGCGGGCGAGGCGAGAAAGCCGGTGAGGGGGGACGAGGCGGCGGCCGCCGGTCCGGATGCGGGCAGACCAGCGACGAACGCCCGCCGCCCCGCTTCGACCGCGAGCCGGAAGGCGGCGGCCATGGCCGGGGGGTCGCCCGCCGTGCCTATGGCGGTGTTCACGAGAACGGCGTCGGCCCCGATCTCCATCGCCTCGGAGGCGTGCGACGGCGCGCCGATACCGGCGTCCACCACCACCGGGACGAGCGACTGCTCCACGATGATCTCGATGGCGGCCCGGGTGCGCAGCCCCTGGTTGGACCCGATCCACGAGCCGAGGGGCATCACGGTGGCGCACCCCACCTCCTCCAGCCGCTTGCACAGGATGGGGTCGGCGTTCACGTAGGGCAGCACGGTGAACCCGTCGGCGACCAGGATCTCCGCCGCCTTGAGCGTCTCGACCGGGTCGGGCAGGAGGTAGCGGGGCTCGGGCGTGATCTCCAGCTTGATCCACGTGGGCAGGCCGGCGGCCCGGGCCAGACGGGCCAGCCGCACCGCCTCCTCGGCGTCGTCCGCCCCGCTCGTGTTGGTGAGCAGCAGGGCCCGTTCGGGGTCGACGGCGTCGAGGATGTCCTCCTCGGGCGGCAGGTCGGGATTGAGGGGACGGTCCACCCGCCTCAGCGCCACGGTGACCATCTCCGTTCCCGAGGCGACGATGGCGTCGCGCAGGGCGGTGTTGGACGGGAACTTGCCCGTGCCCAGGAACAGCCGGGACGAGAACTCCCGGCCCGCGATCACGAGAGGGTCGGCGGCGCCGTTCATGTGCTCCCACGCTCCCTTCGCCCGCATTACCGGGCTGGTCGAGGAGGGTCGCGGGCCGGTCGTGCCCGCCTCTCAGCCCGGCGCTCCGAGCTCCCCTGCGTACTTCGAGGCGAGAACTACGGTACTCCCGTGCGCTTCTGGACGGTCGCGGAGGCCCGCGGCTACCTCCCGAGGGTCCGGGAACTGGTCGGCGTGATCCGGCGAGCCGCCCTGGTGCGGGCCGGTCGTCACCCGTCCGAGAACGGCCAGCGCTCGTACCTGATCGACGCCCAGGAGGCCTACGAGGAGTTGCAGGCCGGAGACATCATTCTGCGGGACGCCACCACCGGCCTGCTCGACTTCCACGCCCAGGGCGCCGACGGGGTCGTCTACCTCCTGTGTTGGAAATGGGGCGAACCCGAGCTGGACTGGTGGCACCTGCCCCAGGAAGGCTTTCCGGGCCGCAAGCGCCTGCCGAGGGACCCCGAATGAGCACCCGGAAGCTGATCATCGCCGCCCTGCTGTGCGGCCTTCTCATCCTCGTCGCCTTCGCCGTCCAGGTCTCGCTGGCCACGTAGGGAGGGCGTTCCTGCTCCCGCCGGGCTCGTCCCGATGACCCTCTAGGCTCTGGTCGATGGCCGAGGAATTCGACGTCGTGGTGATCGGTGGGGGCCCGGGCGGGTACGCGGCCGCCCTGTACGGCGCGGCCGCCGGGTTGCACATCGCCGTCGTGGAGAAGGAGAAGGTGGGCGGCACCTGCCTCCACCGCGGGTGCATTCCGGCCAAGCAGTTCCTGGAGACGGCCACCGTCTTCCGCACCGTGGCCGGGGCCAAGGAGTTCGGCGTGGTCGCCGATCAGCCCGGCGTCGACTTCGCCGCCGCCCAGGCCCGCAAGCAGAAGGTCGTCGACCAGCTGTGGAAGGGCCTCCAGAGCCTGATGAAGGGGCGCAAGATCACCATCGTCCACGGCACGGGCGTGCTCCGCCCCCACCGCCGGGTGAAGGTGGACGACGGCACCGAGCTGATCGGCACCAAGGCCGTCATCCTGGCCAGCGGGTCGGTCCCCCGCACACTGCCCGGCTTCGACGTGGACGGGCGGTTCGTGCTCACGTCCGACGAGGTGCTGGCCCTGGACAAGCTGCCCGCCTCGGCCGTCGTCGTGGGCGGAGGCGCCATCGGTT
>DASUXN010000120.1:0-3744 GCA_036377875.1 Acidimicrobiales bacterium | reverse complement strand
ATGTCCACCCGCCCGCCCTGTGAGAGGTGGAAGGCGATCCGGGGGCCGCCGAAGTCGAGGAGGGCGAACTTGCCGCGGCGCCCCACCGCCATCAGTGGTAGCCCGATTAGCGACTCGGGCCCGGGAGCGAAGGTCTTCAGGCCCGAGAACTGGAGGGGCGTGGCCCCGGCGAAGGCGGCCCCGCCCACGGCGGCCTCGAGCCGCTCCGCCATGGCCTGCACCTCGGGCAGTTCGGGCACGGCATCACCTTAAGGCCGGCTAGTCGTCTGTCGACCCCGCGAAGGAGACGGGGGAACGGGCCTCGATGTCCACGAACAGGCGCAGGACGTCAGGCCGGGCGTAGTGGCCGAAGGGGTCGAACTGGTGGCGGGCGGTGCGGGCCGCCTGTACGTCGATCTCGGCGTAGAGGATGCCCTCCTCCCGCTGCAAGGGCCCGGCCAGGATGTCGCCCTCGGGACCGACGATGGCGGAGTTTCCCAGCGCCAGCCAGTCGTCGTCCGCTCCGTACAGGTCGTTGCGGTAGGGGAGGTGCTCGGGGATGTCGGACGCCCGCAGCAGCGAGTTCGCCCCGACCACGAAGACCCGGCCCTCCTTGGCCACGTGGCGGAGGGTGGAAGGCCACACGTCGGAGCTGTCCCACGTGGGGGCGATGTAGATGTCGATGCCCTGGGCGAACAGGGCGGCCCGGGCCAACGGCATGTAGTTCTCCCAGGACGTCAGGTTGCCGAGGCGGCCCAAGGCCGTCGACACGACTTCGAGCGCCGACCCGTCCCCCATCGACCACACGAGCCGCTCGGCGCCGGTTGGCATCAGCTTGCGGTGCCGGGAAACGAGGTTGCCGTCGGGCCCGAAGAGCAGCTGAGTGCTGAACAGGGCGGTGCTGCGCTCGGCCCGCTCGTTGACCCCGATGGAGACGAACACGCCCCGGGCGCGGGCTGCCTCGCCCAGCACCTCGGTGGTCCGGCTGCCGACGATCACCGACTGGTCGAAGAGGCGGGCCTGGAGGGCGGTCGACCGTTCGTCCCAGGGCCGGACCCGCCATACCCACTCGGGATAGGCGGGGACGAACGCCTCCGGGAAAACGATCAGGTGGGCACCGTGGTCGGCGGCCTCGCCGATGAGCGTCACCGCCTTGTCGGTGGTGGCGCGACGGTCCAGAAAGACCGGGGCGGCCTGGACGGCCGCCACCCGCACCGTCTCGGACGAGGTGGCAAGGGTCACGGAGTTGCTCCTTGGGGAGAAACGAGGCCTGCGGGCACGGGGACGGCGACGAGTCCGGAGATCTCGTCGCGAAGGGTGTCCCAGCCGAAGACGACGGTGAGCACGATCACTCCGGCCAGGAGCAGGGCCACCACGACGAGGAGCACGACCAACCAGACGCGGCGCCGCCGGCGCTTGGATTCGTCCGGGGCCGGCTCGTCGGGAGAGGCCAAGACGGGTGGGATGTCCGCCGTCTGCTCGAGGGCCTGGGGAAGCACCACCACCTTGTCCGTGGGCTCCAGCTTCCCGGTGAGGACCAGCACCTCCTCGTGGACCGCTTCCAGCCGCTCCCGCATGTCGGTGGCCAATGACTCGACGAGCGTCCGCAGGGCGGCCACCTCGTCCTTGAGCTCCGAGAGCGTCTCGCTCAACTGCGCCACGTCGACCGTCGGGCCCGAGTTGTGCGGCGACTCGGCCTCGACCCGGGCCGCCTCCTCGAGGGCCCGAACCGCCTCGACCAGAGGCGCTGCGCCCGGCGAGTCGGCCACGTCCACGACGTCGACCCCGCTCCCGCCCTCCGCCTCACCCTTGTCGTCCGCCTCGCCGGGGTTGTTCTCGCTCTGGCCGTCGTCGCCGGCGTCGTCGCTCTGGCCGTCGGCGGCCGGGTTGCGCTCGGGCGCTGGGTCGGGCTCTCCCTTGTGACCTGCCCCGTTGCCACTGATGGGCGGCGCGTCGGCCACGACCGCGGCGAGCGGAGCGGCGCTGCGGAACCGGTCGATCCGCTGGCGGAGGGTCAGCTCCCTGCCGTCCTCGTCCTCCTTGGGGACGCCCAGGCCGTCGAGCAGGTCGTGGGCCCGCTTGGCCGACTCCGACGGACCGACGCGGCGTTGAAGGGCGAGCAATCTCTCGCTCAGCGTGTACGGGGCGAACACGCCCGCCCGAGGGACGCCCAGGGCGTCGAGCACGTCGTGGGCCGACTTCTCCTCCCACAGGCGGGGCTCGAACTCGTCGTGGTACAGCTCGGCGGCGACGTAGGCGATGGCGTCGGCGTTGGCCTCGTTGACCGAGCCACCGAACTTGGTGCTGAGCTGGTCGAAGAGCCGGCGATAGAGGTCGGTCATCTCCGGCGTATCGGTCATGCCCGCACCCCGCCGCTTTCCCGGACCGCCGCTGCCGACGACCGCCGTACCGCTTCAGAGAAGCCGCTGGACCCTGCCACCGCTGCCTCCGAGCCTGACGTGAACCCCGGAAGCAATTGTGGTCGTCGCGCCGCGCCGAGTCACGACATGGACGGAGAAATTCTCAGCCGAGGGCGTCCTTCGGTGCCTGGCCGGTCTCCACCAACCATTCGGCCGTCCGCCGCAGAGTGTCCTCTACCGGCCGGTAGGTCAGGCCGAGCTCCCGTTCCGCCCGGGACCCGTCGTAGCGGTGGCCGTGGAGGAGGGTCCGCAGCGACTCACCGCACACCTCGGGCTCTCGGCCCTTCAGCTTGGCCGAGACCTGAGACGCCGCCACGCCCACTTTGGCGACGACCGGCGGATAGACCCGCGGCGGCCGGATACCGGGAGCGACCCGACCCATCAGTTCCATCAGCTCGGGAGTGCCGAGCGAGGCGGCGCTCAGGACGTACCGCTGCCCGGGCGTTCCCTTGGCCTCGGCCAGCACGTGCCCCTCGGCACAATCGTCGATGTCGACGAGGCTGACCGTCGTGTCGACCCATCCCTTCAGCCGTCCGTTGAGGTAGGCCACCAGCAACTGCCCCGTGCCCGACGTCCTCCCAGGGCCCTGGACCGAGGACGGGTTGAGGCAGACGATCTGGATCGGGACGACGCCCATCATCCCCATGACCGTCTGTTCGGCGTCGTGCTTGGACCGCTCGTAGGCCGACAGGTACGAGCCCCGGTGGGGCGATTCCTCGCTGCCGACCGTCCCCTTGGCCTCTCCCAGGCTGACGGCCGAGGACGTGTAGACGATCCGCCGCACCCCGGCGATGGCCGCTGCCTTCACCACGTTGGCCGAGCCCTGCACGTTGACCGACCGCATGGGCCGGGCCGACTTCTGGCAGAACTTGTTCACGCCAGCCACGTGGTAGACGACCTCGCAGCCGTCCACCGCCGCCAGCAGCGACGGCTCGTCGAGCACGTCGCCCCGCACCGGCTCGGCCCCGAGCGCCCGCACCGCGTCGGCGGCGGCGTCCGACCGGGCCAGCGCCCGCACCGAGCGCCCGCCCGCCACCAGCCGCTTCAGCACTGCCCCGCCGACCACTCCCGACCCGCCGGTCAGCAGGACGGGGGGCTCGGCCATCCGGGCAGGCTACCGGCGCCTCAGCGGTTCACCAGCTTGAAGAAGGTGCTGTCCTCCCCGCTGGCCTTCTGCTCCTGATAGAGGAAGGCCAGGCCGGCCGCCTCGAACTTCTGGAACCACTCGTGCCAGCTGATGTGCTCGAGCGCCTCCTCACCTGCACCACCGGGGAAGTCGATGCGCAGCACTCCGGGCTCGTCGCCCGATTCCGTACCTCTGACGCTGGCCGGCGTCCCACCGTGC
>DASUXN010000119.1:0-7608 GCA_036377875.1 Acidimicrobiales bacterium | reverse complement strand
GTCGTCGCTGCCGTAGGTGATGGCGACGCGGTGACCGTCCTGGGCGAGGGCGACCGCGCAGGCCCGCCCGATCCCCCGCGACGCACCGGTCACGAGGGCGATCCGGTCGGTCACGGCGTTCGGGCCGTTCGGGCCACGCAGGCCGGCCACGGCGTTCGGGCCACGCAGGCCGGCCACGGCGTTCGGGCCACGCAGGCCGGCATCAGGCGGACGTATTCGAGTCGGTGCCCCAGCGCACGATGGCGCTGGCCCAGGACATACCCGCTCCGAACCCCGACATGAGCACGATGTCGCCGGGCTTCAGCCGGCCCGCGTCGGCCGCTTCGGCCAGGGCGATGGGGACCGACGCTGCCGACGTGTTGCCGTAGCGATCGATGTTGCAGAACGTCCGTTCGGGCGGGATGCCGAGGCGGGTGGCGGCGGCGTCGATGATGCGGACGTTGGCCTGGTGGGGCACGAAGAGGGCCACGTCGTCGGGGGTGAGCCCGGCCTCGGCCAGCGTGCCGGCGGCCGAATCGACGATCGCCCGCACCGCTCTGCGGAAGACCTCCTGGCCCTCCATGCGGAGGTAGTGCTGGCCCGCGGCGACCGTATCTGCGCTGGTAGGAAGCTTGCTGCCCCCGGCGGCGATGCTCAGCAGGTGGGCGGCGGAGCCGTCGCAGCCGAAGTCCCAGGCCAGCAGGCCGGCCTCGGTGGCGGGCGTGAGCACGACGGCGCCGGCCCCGTCGCCGAACAGCACCGCGGTAGAGCGGTCTGACCAGTCGGCCACCCGCAGCAGCGTCTCCGAGCCCACCACCAGCACCGCGTCCAGCCCTGCGGTGGACAGGAGCGAGGCGCCCACGACGATGGCGTAGACGAAGCCCGAGCAGGCAGCGTCGACGTCGAATGCGCCGCAGCGCAACCCCAGCCCCTCCTGCACGAAGGCGCCGGTGAAGGGGATGGGCTGGTCGGGAGTGCAGGTGGCGATCACGCACGCGCCGATATCGGCGGGCGTGAGGTCGGCCTGTTTGATGGCGGCCGCCCCCGCTTCAATGGCCAGCGTGGCGGTTGTCTCCCCTTCGCCCGCGACCCGCCGCTCGCGGATGCCCGTTCGCTCTCGGATCCACGCGTCGTTGGTCTCGACCCGCGCCGCCCAGTCGTCGTTCGTCAGCCGCCCCTCGGGCACGGCGATGCCCCACCCCGCGATGGCGGCGCGCCGCCCCGGCACCGTGAGAAATTGCTGGGGCCCGTTCATCGGGCTGCCGCCCTCACGAACGGTCCGCAGCGACCACGGCGTTCCGGCACGCAGCCGGTGGGCCCGTTCATCCGCTCACCTTAGGTGCGCCCGATCAAGCGGTGGTGAGCCAGGCGACGGGCTGGCCCTCGCGCACCCGCTCGCCGGCCGAGGCGAGGAGGCCCATGAGAAACCCGGGGAAGGGGCTGCGGACGGGCGTTGAGTGGCCGTGGCCCTCGACGAAGCCGATCACCTTCTCGGTATCGAGGGCGTCGCCCTCCGGAACCTGCTCGTCGGCGGGCCGGAACTTCCCGGACGCAGGAGCGACGATGACCCGCTCGGGGACAGCTAGACGCTCGCCGGCTTCCATCAACAGACCTCCACAGGAGTGAGAAAGGGAGCGACGTCATCCGGGAATGCGACATTCCGGACGGTGACGTCGGGGGCGGTGCGGCGGGCCAGGCCGGCCAGCACGTTGCCGGGGCCGATCTCGACGAACGAGTCGGCGCCCAGCGAAACCAGGGTCAGCACGGACTGGCGCCAGCGCACGGGCGAGACGAGGTGCTCGCCCAGCATGGCCGGCCAGATCGAGGGATCGACGTGGGCCGCGGCGTCCACGTTGGACACGACCGGGGCTACGGGGGTCGAGAAGCGGGTCGCCGCCAGCACCGGCTCGAGCTCGGCCCGGGCGTCGGCGAACAATGGGGTGTGGAAGGCGCCGCCCACGTTGAGCGGGATGACGCGACGCACGCCCAGGGCCTTGGCCGCCGCGCCCGCGGCCTCCACGCCCGCCGGCGTGCCGCCCACCACGATCTGGCCGGGGGCGTTGTCGTTGGCCACCCACGCCTCGTCCACGGCGGCGCACGCCGCCTCGGCCACCTCGGGGTCGGCCCCCATGAGCGCGGCCATGCGCCCGGGCCGGCGGTCGGCCGACGCCTGGGTGGCGGCCGCCCGGCGGGCCACGAGGCGGATGCCGTCCTCCAGGGACAAGGCCCCGGACGCAACCAGGGCGGTGAGCTGGCCCAGCGAATGCCCGGCGAAGGCCACGGGCGGCTGGCTGTCGAACGCCTCGCGGACCGCCTCCCACGCGACGAGCGAGTGCAGGAACACCGCCAGCTGGGCTTCGCGGGTGCGGCTCAGGGCCTCGGTCGGAGCGTCCAACAGGAGGAAGGCGAGGGGCTCACCCAGAGCCGCCTCGGCGCGCTGAATCAACGCCCACCAGGGCGTCGTCTTCCACGGCCCACCCATGCCGGCGGACTGGGTTCCCTGTCCAGGGAAGAGGATGGCTACCCCCACGCAGAGGCTTCGACCCCCCGCGCGGGGGATTGGGTTACAAAATCGAGTCGATTCCCGATCGGAGACTGGCCACGAATACGGCCGCCCCTTCCGGTCCGGCTCCCTCGAGAAGCCTCCTGACCAGGGCTGATCCCACGATCACGCCGTCGGCCATGGTGGCCGCCTGGGCGGCCTGGGCGGGAGTGGAGACACCCACGCCCAGCAGCACGGGCTTGTCGGTGCAGCCCTTGAGGCGGGCGCCCATCGCCGCGGCAGTGGACGCCAGCGCCGCCCGCTCCCCCGTGGCCCCCAGAGTGGCGACCCCGTAGATCCAGCCCTCCGACCGCTCGCAGATGACGGCCAGCCGGTCGTCCGGGGTGGTCGGCGCGGCCAGCAGCACCGTCTCGAGACCGACCTTGGCGGCGGACGGGGCCCAGTCGTCGAGCTCGTCCACGGGCAGGTCGGGGAGGATCACCCCCGCCACGCCGGCATCGGCCAAGCGGGACGCGAACTGCTCGGCCCCGGGGTGGAGCACCAGATTGGCGTACGTCATGGTCACGATCGGGACGGAAACGTCCCCGGTGAGGCCGGCCAGGCCGTCGATGACCGTCTCCGGAGTGATCCCAGCCTGGAGCGCCTGCACGGACGCCTTCTGGATCGTGGGACCGTCCATCATCGGATCCGAAAAGGGAATCCCTACTTCCACTGCGTCGGCTCCGGCCTCGGCCACGGCCCGCACCACGTCGGTCCAGTCGTCGTTCAGGCCGCCGACCACATAGGGGACGAGCAGCTTGCGGCCCCCGTTCCTCTTGGCGCGCAGCGCCGCCTCGATGGGACCGACCGTCATGGCCGGCGAGAGTACGTCAGCCGCGACGGTTGCGGCCGCGCCGGGTGGTCGCAGCCGGCGCCGGCGGAGGCGGAGCGGCGGCCGCGGCGGCAGGAAGGCGCCGGTGGCGGGCCTGGAAGTCCTCCAGCAGGCGGGAGATGTCGAGGAGGGAGTCGGCCGCCGAGTCGAGGGCGGCCCGGCCCTCGTCGGTGAGCTCGTAGACCCGGGGCACGGGACCGGACTGAGGCGCCGACCACATCGAGCGCACCAGGCCGTTCTCCTCCAGCAGGCGCAGCTCCCGGTAGACAGGCCCGGGGCCGGTCAGCTCGAAGCCCCACTGCTTCAGCCGCTCGGTCAGCTCGTAGCCGTGACCGGGCTCCTCTCCCAGGAGCAACAGCAGGCACCCCGGGAGAAAGGGTCGACGCTGCACGAGCTTGTTTCGCATTCTCCGGGCCTCCACCGCCGTATGCCCCCGCTCCGTCTCTATATGCGTAGAACATACAGTACCAAGGCCAGTAGGTCCAGGCTCGGATGAGCTCAGACGGGCGGCCCGAGAAGCCCCATCACGTGGTCCACGTCCTTGTCGCCGCGGCCGGAAAGGGTGAGGAGGACCGTGCTTCCGCTCGGCAGCTCGTCGGTGCCGGCGGCCCGGGCGACCCACGCCAGGGCGTGGGCCGGTTCCAGGGCGGGGATGATGCCCTCCGTGCGGGAGAGGAGCTGGAAGGCGTCGAGCGTCTCCTGGTCGCCGGCCGCGACGTAGGTGACCCGCCCCACCGTCGCCAGGTAGGAGTGCTCGGGGCCCACGCCCGGGTAGTCGAGACCGGCCGAGATGGAGTGGGCCTCCACCACCTGCCCGAACGGGTCCTGGAGGAGGAACGATCTCGACCCGTGCACGACCCCGGGCGTGCCCTTGCCGATGGCCGCGCCGCCCTCCGTCTCCACCCCGACCAGACGGGCGGACGTGTCCACGAAGCCGGCGAAGGTGCCCGCCGCGTTCGACCCGCCTCCCACGCAGGCCACGACCACGTCCGGATCGGCGCCGCCCAGCAGGGCCCGGCACTGGTGGCGCGCCTCGTCGCCGATCACCCGCTGGAGCTCGCGCACGAGCCACGGGTAGGGATGGGGGCCCATGGCCGAGCCCAGGCAGTAATGGGTCGTCTCGACCGTGGCCACCCAGTCGCGCAGGGTCTCGTTGATGGCGTCCTTGAGGGTGCGGCTGCCCGACTCGACGGACGTGACCTCGGCGCCCAGCAGCTTCATCCGGAAGACGTTGAGCTCCTGGCGCCCGACGTCGACCGCCCCCATGTAGATCCGGCACTCCATCCCGAACAGGGCGGCGGCGGTGGCGGTGGCCACCCCGTGCTGGCCCGCCCCCGTCTCGGCGATGAGCCGGTCCTTGCCCATCCGCCGGGCGAGGAGGGCCTGGCCCAGCACGTTGTTGATCTTGTGCGACCCGGTGTGGTTGAGGTCCTCCCGCTTCAAGAGGAGGCGCACTCCCAACTGCTCGGACAACCGGTGGCACTCGGTGACGGGCGACGGCCGGCCCGCGTAGTCGCGCAGCAGCCCGTCGAGCTCGGCGTGGAAGGCGGGGTCGGCCCACGCCGCCACGAACGCTTCCTCCAGCTCGGCGCACGCCGGCACGAGCGACTCGGGGACGTACCGCCCCCCGAACTGCCCGAACCTCCCCCCCGGTCCGGGCTCGGCCATGAGAGCCAATTCAGCCACCTCCCCATTCCCAGTCGAACGGCCCGTCGCCGTCCTCCGCGGCGTCGGTGGGGGCGGCCGCCTTGGCCGCGGCCACGAACGCCCGCACCTTCACCGGGTCCTTGCGCCCGGGCGACGCCTCGACGCCGCTCACCACGTCCACCCCCCACGGGTGGATGGCGGCGATGGCCGACGCCACGTTGGCCGGGGTGAGGCCGCCGGCCAGGATCAGCCGGATCCCGTCGGGCACCTCGGCCATGCTCCAGTCGAACACCTGGCCCGAGCCGGGCGTGGCCGCGTCGAGCAGGAGGGCGTCGGCCTTGTACTCGAAGATCCGCGCCACCGCCGGGTCACCGGCGGGGAAGGCCTGGATGAGCAGCGGCACCCGTTGGCGGACGTATTGGGCCTGCTCAGCCGTCTCGTGGCCGTGCAGCTGGGCCGCCCGTAGTCCGGCCGTGTTCACGATCTCGACGACCCGCGAGGGGGACTCGTCGCGAAAGACGCCCACCGTCACCACCTCCCGCGGGAGCCGCTTGACGATGTCGGCGGCGACCGCGGGGGCGATCTGGCGGGGCGAGGGCGCGAACACGAACCCCACCGCGTCGGCCCCCATGGCCACCGCCAGGAGGGCGTCCTCCTCGCTCGTCGTGCCGCAGATCTTCACGAACATGCCGGCACGGACCCTACTGGCCGGGTCCTGAGGACAGTCCCGTCGAATTCCGACGCGATCGTCCTTAGGCGTCGAGGCGGTCGTGGAGGTAGTCGTCGTAGGCGCCGAGATCGAGCAGACCGTGGCCGGAGTAGTTGAAGAGGATGACCTTGGCCTCGCCCTCCTCTTTGGCGGCCAGGGCCTCGTCGATCACGGCCCGGATGGCGTGGGAGGTCTCGGGCGCGGGGATGCTCCCTTGGGTCCGGGCCCACTGCACGGCGGCCTCGAAGACCTTCCCCTGGGGGTAGGCCATGGCCTCCATCCGCCCCTCCCGCACGAGCAGGGAGACCAGCGGCGAGTCACCGTGGTAGCGCAGGCCGCCGGCATGGATGGACGGGGGCACGAAATCGTGGCCGAGGGTGTACATGGCCAGCAGCGGCGTCAGGCCCACGGTGTCGCCGAAGTCGTAATCGAAGCGGCCGGCGGTCAGCGTCGGGCACGACGACGGCTCGACGGCCACCAGCCGCACGCCTGCGTCGGGCACGAACGGGAACGTGATCCCGCCCAGGTTGGAACCACCGCCGCAGCACCCGATGACCACGTCGGGCGCCTCCTCGCCGGCCACGGCCAGCTGCTCCTTGGCCTCCAGGCCGATCACCGTCTGGTGGAGCAGGACATGGTTGAGCACCGCCCCGAGGGCGTAGTGGGTGTCGTCCCGGGTGGCCGCGTCGCGAACCGCGTCGCTGATGGCGGAGCCGAGGGAACCCGGGTGCTCGGGGTCGTCGACCGGTGAGGGGACGACCGACCCGCCCCACGTCTCGATCATCACCCGCCGGTAGGGCTTCTGCCGGTACGACGCCCGCACCATGTAGACCTTGCACTCCAGGCCGAAGAGGGCCGAGGCGAACGACAGGGCGCTCCCCCACTGGCCCGCCCCCGTCTCCGTGGCCAGGCGGTTGGTGCCCTCGGCCTTGTTGTAGAAGGCCTGGGGCACGGCGGTGTTGGGCTTGTGCGAGCCCGCCGGCGAGACCGATTCGTCCTTGAACCAGATGCGGGCGGGCGTGCCGAGGGCGCGCTCGAGCCGCTCGGCCCGGCGCAGGGGGGTGGGCCGCCACAGCTTCAGCACGTCGAGCACCTCGCCGGGAACGTCCACCCACGGCTCGGACGTGACCTCCTGGCCGATGAGGGCCATGGGGAAGAGCGGGGCCAGGTCGTCGGGGCCGACGGGCTCGCGGCTGGCGGGGTGCAGGGGCGGTTCGGGCGGGGCGGGCAGATGGGGGACCACGTTGAACCACGCCTCGGGGATCTTGGTCACGACAGGTCTCCTGGCTCTCTGAGCTCTCGCAGTGCGGCTACGGGGTCCGCCGAGGTCACGAGCGTCTCGCCGACGAGCACGGCGTCGAATCCGGCGGGCACGTCGGCTCGCCCCCGGATCCCCGACTCGGCCACGGTCACCACGCCCGCCGGGATGCGCCCCCGAAGCCGGGCGGGCAGGTCGCGGTCGATGGTGAACGTGCGCAGGTCGCGTGAGTTGATCCCCACCACTGAAGCCCCCGCCGCCAGAGCCCGGTCGAGCTCGGGCTCGTCGTGGACCTCGACCAGGGCGGCCATGCCGAGGCCGGCAGCGAGCGACCCGAACGTCGAAAGCTCGTCGTCGGACAGCACGGCCACGATGAGCAGCACCGCGTCGGCGCCCATGAGGCGGGCGTCGGCCACGTCCCGGGCGTCGACGGTGAAGTCCTTGCGCAGAACGGGCAGGTCGCAGGCCGCCCGGGCCGTCGCCAGGTCGGCGGCCGACCCTCCGAACCACCGCTCGTCGGTCAGCACCGACAGCGCCGCCGCCCCACCGGCCTCGTAGGACTTGGCCAAGAGGGCCGGGTCGAGACCCCGGTTCAGGTCGCCCCTGGACGGGGAGCGGCGCTTCACCTCGGCGATCAGCGC
>DASUXN010000118.1:0-15535 GCA_036377875.1 Acidimicrobiales bacterium | reverse complement strand
CGTGGTGGCGGCCGCAAAGGCACAGGAGGTTTTCCGGGACTGTCTCGCCCCCGTCCTCCACGTGGGTGAGGTGGTGGACCTCCAACCACCGGGCCTGTGTGCATCCGGGCACCCGGCAGCCCCGGTCGCGGTCCTCGATAGCCACCCGCAGCGGTGTGGGCACCGTCCGGGTTTTCCGCCCCCACGCAACCGTGCGCCCCTCGTCCTCCAGTACCCATCGGAGGTTGGCGTCGCAGGTGATGCGCCGACGGGCCGTTGACGTCAGCGCGGGGCCGAGGTGGAGGTGGGCGGCGGGGTCGTCGCCTGCGCCGACGTGCACGATCACCTGGTAGCGCTCGGAGGCGGCCCGCCCGCCCCTGCCCGCATCGAGGGCCTCTAGGGCAGCAAGCGCCATGCGCTCCAAGGCTTCGCCCCACGTGACGCCGGTGGGGGTCCTTCCCTCGGCTGCCTCGGGTTGGCGGGCCCGGAACTCGGCGTCGCGGGCGGCATGGAGTGCCTTGGCCACCATCGCCCCGCGCTCGGCGATCAGGCCGTCGGCCTGTAGCGACCACCGCCCTTCGTCGTCGTAGCCGAAGCGCACATCCCCTTCACCATCGCGCTCGGGCCGCTCGGCCTCGAGCTCCTCCACCGGCTGTACCGGCAGCGAGCGCAGCGTCCGTGCCAGTTGCGGCACGGTCATGACCTGCGCCAGCTGGGCCACCTCGCCGTCTCGCTCCGCCGGCACCCGGGTGGCGATCAGCTTCACGGTGTCCTCGCTCAGCCTGCCCTCGGCGAAGGCGGTGGCCACCTGCGGTAGCTCGCCCAACCGCCGAGCCATCCTGACCACCGCCGCGGCGTGGGATGGCGAAAGCCCGCACCGCCACGCCACCCAGTGAGCCGGCGAGCGCAACCCCGCCCCGCACCAGGCGTTGGTCTCGAGGACCGTCTTGACCACGGAGACGAGCTCCGCATTTGCGGCATTGATCACGCCCATGAGATCCGAGATTCGCCCGTCGGCCCACGTCGTCATCTGTTCCGATTCGACCGACTGAGCTGCTCCCGCCATACGAACAAGTGTACGACGCATCGGTCGCACTTGTCAAAGAATTAGCTAAATGACCAAGAGCGGAATTGCGACAATTAGTAGTCCATCCGGAGCCCTGTCTTGGCGGCGTGAGGACGCCTCAACTCGTCGGCAACCGGAGAACACATTCTTCGGGTGGCCGGCCGGCGTCCCTGCAGGCCACGTACCCGTGCCGGACCAGCCACTCCTGCTGGGAGTTGCTATCGAGGACGAAGCCACAGTTAGGGAACTCGGCGGTGAGCCCACGTAGGCAGCGGTCGTGGCGGTTGGAGAAGTACTGGTCTAAGACCTCCTCGTCCGTGACGCCCGTGCTGACGGCCCCCGGCTGCGACGGAGGATCATCGTCTTCGAAGCCCCCGGTGAAGGCGGCGATCAACATGAGGGTCAGGAACAATCCGCCCACGACCGCCAGCACGGTCACCACACGCGACCGCTTGGGCTTGCTGTGCGTCGGCGTTGGAGCCGGTCCAGACGGGGTGGGCGGTGCGTTGGGCCGTTGCGGGAACGGCCCAGCTGGCGCATGGGCGAGGAGCAGCGAGTCGATGTCGGCGGCCACCACGGCGAGGACGTCGGGGCGGGCTCGTAGCCGGCGGAGCAGCTCGGCGGCGCCGTCCGCCTCGTCCTCGTCGTTCAGCGCATGTCGGAGGTCAGCGAGCAGATCGCGCTGCTCGCGCAGGGTGAGCTCCGGCTTGTCCAGCTGCTTGGTCAGTTCGGTCATGTAGGACACGGGAACGAGTGGCGGGTCCGGGAGAGGGTCCGGCAGCGGCGGCGACGGAGGAAGGCTCAGGATGGCCCGCCCAAGAGGGACGACCGCAGTGTCCACGTCCCGGGCATCGACCCTCTGGGTCTCGGCGAGGAACGGGGGCAGGAGCTCGTCAGGCATGGGGTCGCCGACGAGGACCGGCAGGATCGGCTTTCCGAGACGGTAGGCGTACTCCAGCTCCCGCATGCATGCGACAGAGGCGCAGGACGACCGGCTCTGGGCGAAGACCAGGCAGTCACAGTCCCGGATCTTGCGGAGGATCGTGTCCCACCATCGCTGTCCGCCGCTCAGTTCCTCGTCGAGCCAGGCCTCCTGGCCGAATTCATGGAGGTGCTTGGCGAGAACCTTGACTTTCGGAGCATCCAGCCGGGAATAGCTCACGAAGAACCGCCGTGGATCCGCCATAGGTTCCCCTCCAAGACTGGCGACGCTCTGTCGTGAAAACCACGGTCCCCCTTCACCGCCACCTTGTCAACCGAGAAGTTCAGCGCTCGATCCGGTGGATGCGGAACTTCCGTCCTGGTGACCTGCTGTAGACGATCCGCCGTTCACGTACCCATTGGTCGAGCAGGCACTCGACCAGCAACGCCGGCTCGCCAACCCGGTCAGCGAGGTCCACAGCCCCTTGGCCAACGGCCGCGGCGGCGGCGTCGGCGACGCGTCGACGGACCGCATCGAGGTCCGCCCGCACCTCCTCCGCATACCGCAGCACGCCCGAGTCCGTCAGAGCCACGAGCACGATCTGCGACGAAGGTGACAGGGCCAGCTGGAGCGAGCCCGCATCCCGCAAGGCGACCAACGCCGTCACGCACCCGTCGTGATCGAGGCCGCACGCCTCTTCCAACTCGAGGGGCTCGACCATGCGGGTCCCCCGTGCCAACGCCAGCTCGGCGGCGACGGCCAGGACCGGGTCCATCGGCGAACCGTACCGTCGCGGCTAATATCGGCAGAGCCGTTAACGCCGGTCCCGCGAGGCCGGCACGGAACACGAGGAGTCCCGGTTGGGCATAAGAGAGCGTTCGGCCACGCCCCCGCTGCGGGGCGTTTTCGTTCCCCGCTCTCAGGTGATGGACGCCAACGATCTCCGGCGCGCCATCACCCGCATCGCCCACGAGGTCGTCGAGCGCAACCACGGCCTCGAATCGGTGGTCCTCGTGGGTCTCCAGACCGGGGGCGTCCCCCTGGCCCGCCGCCTGGCCGAGTCGCTGGCCAAGGTGGAGGGCACGGACGTACCCGTCGGCAGCCTCGACGTGGCCTTCTACCGCGACGACATCGGCCTGCGGCCCGTCATGCCCGAGGCGGTCACCGACATCCCCTTCGACTTGACCGGCAAGGTCGTCGTGCTGGTCGACGACGTGCTGTTCACCGGCCGCACGGTGCGGGCCGCCCTCGACGCCATCAACGACTACGGCCGCCCCAGGTCGGTGCAGCTCGCCGTGCTGGTCGACCGGGGCCATCGCGAGCTGCCTATCCGTCCCGACTACGTGGGCAAGAACCTCCCGACCCGCCGAGACGAGGTGGTCGACGTCCGGGAGGACGGCGTCGATCTCGGAACCGTGCAGAAGTGACCACCTCCCTCCTCTCCGTGGCTGACCTCGGCCGCGACGGCATCGAGGAGGTCATGGCCGTGAGCGACTCCTTCGTGGAGGTCAGCGAGCGGGCCATCCCCAAGGTCCCCGCCCTGCGGGGCAAGACCGTGGTGTCGCTCTTCTACGAGGGCTCCACCCGCACCCGCCTCTCGTTCGAGACGGCCGCTCGGCGCCTGTCGGCCGACGTCATGAACTTCGCCGTCTCCGGCTCGTCGGTGGCCAAGGGCGAGTCGCTGCGGGACACGGTGCAGACCATCGAAGCCATGGGCGTGGACGCTCTCGTCGTCCGCCACTCCTCGGCCGGCGTGCCTTGGCAGGTCGCCTCGTGGGTGGACTGCTCGGTGATCAACGGGGGCGACGGCTGGCACGAACATCCCACCCAGGCCTTGCTCGACTGCTACACGATCCGCCGGGCCCGCGGCTCCCTCGACGGCCTGCGCATCGCCATCGTGGGTGACGTCAAGCACTCCCGGGTGGCCCGTTCCAATGTGCTCGCCTTCACCGCCCTGGGCGCGGAAGTGACGCTCGTCGCCCCCCCCACCCTCCTTCCCCCGAGTCTGCAGGGCTGGCCCGTCTCGGCGTCCACCGATCTCGACGACGTGCTTCCCAAGGCCGACGTCGTCTACCTCCTCCGCCTCCAGGCCGAGCGCCAGACCGAGGCCCTGCTGCCGTCCCTGCGGGAGTACACCGCCTGCTACGGCCTCACTCGCCGGCGAGCCGGCCTGCTGCTCGACGACGCCCTGGTCATGCACCCCGGGCCCATGAACCGCGGCGTCGAAATCGCCGCCGAGGTGGCCGACCTGCCGTCGTCGGTCGTGACCAAGCAGGTCGCCAACGGCGTGGCCGTCCGCATGGCCGTCCTGTTCCTGCTCCTGGGATCGGCACCCGCGTAGATGACACAAGAGATCCTCATCCGGGGGGGCCGGGTGGTCGACGCCACCGGAGAGCGCCGGGCCGACGTGCTCGTGCGCGCCGGCGTGATCGCCGCGGTGGAACCCGACATCGCTCCTGCCGACGGCGTCACCGTCCTCGATGCCGGTGGCTGCGTGATCGCTCCCGGCCTCGTCGACCTCCACACCCACCTCCGACAGCCCGGCAAGGAGGAGGCGGAGACGGTCGAGACGGGCGCCCGGGCCGCCGCCCTCGGCGGGTACACGGCCGTCGTCGCCATGCCCAACACCGAGCCGGCCATCGACTGCGCCGCCGTAGTGCGGGAGGTGCTGGAGCTCGGGGCGCGAGCCCTGTGCGAGGTCCGGGTGGCCGGCGCCATCACCAAGGGCCGGCGCGGAGAAGAGCTGGCGCCGCTGGCCGAGATGGCCGGACTGGGCGTCCGCCTGTTCACCGACGACGGACGGGGCGTGCAGGACGCGCGCCTCATGCGCCGGGCCCTCGAGTACGCATCCTCCCTAGGCGTCACCCTGGCCCAGCACTGCGAGGACGAGGAGCTGGCGGCCGGCGGCCACATGCACGAAGGCGAATGGTCGAGCCGGCTCGGTCTTCCGGGAGTGCCGGCCGAGGCGGAGGAACTGATGGTCATGCGTGACATCGCCCTCGTCCGCCGCACCGCCGGCCTCGGCGCCCGCGTCCACTTCCAGCATCTGTCGACGGCCGGGTCCGTCGGCCTCGTGCGGGCGGCCAAGGGGGAGGGCGTCCCCGTCACCGCCGAGGCGACACCGCACCACCTGAGCCTCACCGACGAGGCGGTGGCCTCCTACGACCCGGTGTTCAAGGTGAACCCACCGCTGCGGCCGATGTCCGACGTCGAGGCGGTGCGAGCCGGTCTGGCCGACGGGACCATCGACGCCGTCGCCACCGACCACGCCCCCCACGCCCAGGAGGACAAGGAGCGTCCCTTCGACCACGCCCCCCCGGGGATGCTCGGGCTCGAGACGGCCCTGGGCATCGCCCTCACCCACCTCGACCTCCCGATCGAGCGGGTACTAGCCCTCATGTCCTGGCAGCCGGCCCGTATCGCCCGGCTCGAGTCGACTCACGGCGGGCCGGTGGTCGAGGGGCGGCGCGCCAACCTCTGCGTGATCGACCCCGCCGCGGTGTGGGTGGTCGAGCCCGAACGCCTGGCCAGCCGCAGCCGCAACACGCCCTACGCGGGCCGCAAGCTGACCGGCCGGGTGCGCCACACACTGTTCGGCGGCGAGCCCGTCGTGGTCGACGGGGAGGCCCAACGATGACGGAATCGCTGCTCGTCCTGGCCGACGGCACGACGTTCGAGGGCGAGGCGTTCGGCGCTGAGCCGCCCGCAGGCGTGGCCACCGGCGAGGTGGTGTTCAACACCGTCCTGGCCGGCTACCAGGAGGTGCTCACCGATCCGTCCTACGCCGGCCAGGTCATCGCCTTCACCTACCCCCACATCGGCAACTACGGGGTCAACCCGGTGGACGCCGAGAGCCGACGTCCGTTCTGCCGCGGTGTGGTGGTGCGCGACCTGTCCCGCCGTCCCTCCAACTGGCGGTCGGCGGAGGACCTCGACACCTACCTGCGCCGCCATGGCATCCCCGGCATCACCGGCATCGACACCCGCCGACTCACCCGCCACATCCGTGAGGCGGGATGTATGCCATGCGCCTTCGGCACGGCCACCGAGACCGCGCTGAAGGAGGCGGCCCTGGCCGAGCCCGGCACCGACGGTGTCGACCTCGTGGCCACGGTCTCCACCGCCGAGCCCTACACCGTCGGCGACGGCCCGCTCCACGTGGTCGCCTACGACTTCGGGATCAAGACCAGCATCCTCCGACTGCTGGGTGAGATCGCCACCGTGGAGGTCGTCCCCGCCTCGACATCCGCAGCCGATGTGCTGGCCCGCCGGCCCGACGGGGTATTCCTCTCGAACGGCCCCGGCGACCCGGCCGCGGTCACGTACGCCATCGACGCCATCAGGGACGTCGTCGGCGAGGTGCCGGTGTTCGGGATCTGTCTCGGACACCAGCTGCTCGGCACCGCCCTCGGCGGCTCGACTTTCAAGCTCAAGTTCGGGCACCACGGCGGCAACCACCCGGTGCGCCGCGTCGCCGACGCGAGCGTCGAGATCACCAGCCAGAACCACAACTACGCGGTGGCCGAGCTGTCCGTCCCCGACGCGGACATCACCCACGTCAACCTCAACGATGGTGTTGTGGAAGGCCTGCGGTGCCGTGACGTCCCCGCTTTCAGCGTGCAGTACCACCCCGAGGCCGGCCCCGGCCCCCACGACGCCCGCTACCTCTTCGAGGAGTTCAAGGACCTGATGAACGGTGCCTAAGCGGACCGACATCTCGTCGATCCTGCTGATCGGGTCCGGCCCGATCGTGATCGGCCAGGCCTGCGAGTTCGACTACTCGGGAACGCAGGCGTGCCGCATCCTCAAGGCCGAGGGGTACCGGGTCATCCTCGTGAATTCCAACCCGGCCACGATCATGACCGACCCCGACTTCGCCCACCGCACCTACGTCGAGCCCCTCGAGGTCGACGTGGTGGCGGCGGTGATCGAACGGGAGCGGCCCGACGCGTTGCTCCCCACGCTGGGCGGTCAGACGGCACTCAACCTGGCCATGGCCCTGTGGGAGCGGGGAGTGCTCGACGAGTACAACGTCGAGCTCATCGGCGCCTCGGCCGAGGCCATTCGCACCGCCGAGAACCGGGAGCGGTTCAAGTCGGCGATGATGGAGATCGGGTTGTCGGTTCCCTCGTCCGGGTTCGCCTACGAGGTGGACGAGGCTGTCAAGGTGGGGGAGGACGTGGGCTTCCCCGTGATCGTGCGGCCCTCGTTCATCCTTGGCGGCGGCGGTACCGGCATCGCCGCCGACGCCGACGAACTGGTCCGCATCGCCGCCGCCGGCCTCGCCGCCAGCCCCATCTCCGAGATTCTCATCGAGCGCTCGATCGCGGGCTGGAAGGAGTACGAGCTCGAGGTCATGCGCGACCGGGCCGACAACTGCGTGGTCGTGTGCTCGATCGAGAACCTCGACCCCATGGGCGTGCACACCGGCGACTCCATCACCGTCGCCCCCGCCCAGACCCTGACCGATGTCGAGTACCAGCTGATGCGGGACGCCGCCTTCGCCTGCATCCGCCGGATCGGCGTGGACACGGGCGGTTCCAACATCCAGTTCGCGGTCGACCCCGAGACGGGCGAGATGGTGGTCATCGAGATGAACCCGCGGGTGTCGCGCTCGAGCGCCCTGGCGTCCAAGGCCACCGGCTTCCCCATAGCCAAGATCGCCGCCCGCCTCGCCGTGGGCTACACCCTCGACGAGATCCCCAACGACATCACCGAGAAGACGCCGGCCAGCTTCGAGCCGACCATCGACTACGTGGTCACCAAGGTGCCGCGGTGGGCCTTCGAGAAGTTCCCCGGCACGTCGGACGTGCTCGGCACCCGCATGCAGTCGGTGGGGGAGGCCATGGCGATCGGCCGCACGTTCCCCGAGTCGCTCCAGAAGGGGCTGCGCTCACTGGAGCACGGCCGGTGGGGGCTGAACTGTGACCCCGGGGAGGCCGTCACCGACGCCTTCGACGACGACGAGCTGGTGCGGCGGGCAGCGATCGCCACGCCCGACCGACCGTTTCAGCTCGAGGCGGCCATGCGGCGCGGCATCTCGGTCGAGCGCATACACAACGCCACTCGCGTCGACCCGTGGTTTCTCGACCAGATCGCCCGCATCACCGAGGAACGGTTGCGGCTGAGCGGGCTCGGCCTGGCCGCCATGGCTCGCGCCGACTGGCGGCGGGCCAAGCGGCTCGGCTTCGCCGACGCCCAGCTGGCGTGGCTGTGGAGCGTGAAGGAAGGAGAGGTGCGGGAGGCCCGCCTCGCCGCCGGCGTTCGGGCCACGTTCAAGACGGTCGACACGTGCGGTGCCGAGTTCGAGGCCCTGACTCCCTACCACTACTCCACCTACGAGGACGAGGACGAGGCCCGCCCCAGCGGCCGGCCGACGGTAGTCATCCTCGGCTCGGGCCCGAATCGCATCGGCCAGGGAATCGAGTTCGACTACTGCTGCGTGCACGCCAGCTTCGCCCTGCGCGAGGCGGGCTACGAGACGGTGATGGTGAACTGCAACCCCGAGACGGTCTCCACCGACTACGACACCAGCGACCGCCTCTACTTCGAGCCGCTCACGTACGAGGACGTGCTCAACGTTCTCGAGGCGGAGAGCCATCAGGGCGACCTGCGCGGAGTGATAGTCAGCCTGGGCGGGCAGACGCCGCTGAAGCTGGCCGACCGACTGCCGCCCGAGCTGGTCCTCGGCACGTCGCCGGCCTCGATCGACGCTGCGGAGGACCGTGAACGGTGGAACGCCCTGTGCGCTCGCCTGGAGATCCCACAGCCGGCGGGCGGGACGGCGGCCACCCTCGACGGTGCCCTCGCCATCACCGCCCGCATCGGCTACCCCGCCCTGATCCGCCCTTCTTACGTCCTCGGCGGGCGAGCCATGGAGATCGTCTACGACGACACCGCTCTGGCCCGGGCCATGGAAGCGTTGTCGGGCTTCGGCTCTCTGGGGAAGGAGGGCGGGCTGTCGGCCGAGCGCCCGGTGCTCATCGACCGCTTCCTCGAGGACGCCATCGAGGTCGACGTCGACGCCATCCGCGACGCCACCGGTGAGGTCCTCGTCGGCGGCGTGATGGAACACGTGGAGGAGGCGGGCGTCCATTCCGGCGACAGCGCGTGCGTGATCCCCCCGCCGACATTGGCGTCCTCGGTGGTCGAGGTCATCGAGCGCTACACCCGGGCCATCGCCGAGGAGCTCGACGTGCGCGGTCTGCTCAACGTCCAGTACGCGGTGAAGTCGGGGCAGGTGTTCGTCATCGAGGCCAACCCGCGGGCCAGCCGCACCGTGCCGTTCGTGGCCAAGGCCACCGGCGTGCCCCTGGCCAAGGTGGCGGCCCGGGTGCTCGTGGGCGCCACGCTGGCCGAGCTGCGGGACGAGGGCCTGCTCCGGCCGCCGTCGACGGGTGGGCACGTGTCGGTCAAGGAGGCGGTGCTCCCCTTCAACCGCTTCCCCGACGTGGACACGTTGCTCGGACCGGAGATGCGGGCGACGGGCGAGGTGATGGGTGTGGACCGGACCTTCGGGCTCGCCTTCGCCAAGAGCCAGATCGCCGCAGGCGACCGGCTGCCCGAGCGGGGCACGGTCTTCTTCTCCCTGGCCGACCGCGACAAGGACGGCGGCATGCTGGCCGCCCGCCGGTTCGTCGAGATGGGCTTCTCGATCGTGGCCACCGAGGGCACCGGCCGGTTCCTCCGCGACCACGGCGTGCCCGTGAGCGACGTGGTCTCCAAGGTCGGCGAAGGTGAGAACACCGCCCTCGACCGGCTGACCCGCGGCGAGATCGACCTCGTCGTGAACACGCCCCGGGGCCACGGGGCCCGGGCCG
Organism: Acidimicrobiales bacterium; assembly: GCA_036377875.1. Lineage (GTDB taxonomy): Bacteria > Actinomycetota > Acidimicrobiia > Acidimicrobiales > AC-14 > JBFMCT01. The sequence continues at coordinate 5,748 of DASUXN010000118.1, read as the reverse complement.
ACGGCGCCTACATCCGCACCGCCGCCAACGTCCACAACGTGCCGTGCCTCACCACTGCGGCGGCGGCCATCGCCGCTGCCGGCGGGATCGCCGACTGGGCCGAGCACGGGCTGTCCGTGCGCAGCCTGCAGGAGTTCCACGAGGACGGCCAGCTCCAGCTCGAGCTGTGAGCGAAATCGCCGGCCCGCGTGCGGCAGACCTGCGCACTCGCATCGGGTCGGTTGAGCTGCCCAACCCGGTGATGACGGCGGCGGGCACGGCCGGCCATGGAGACGAGCTGGCCCCCTACATGGACCTCTCGTCCCTGGGCGCGGTGGTGGTGAAGTCGCTGTCGGCCGAACCGTGGGAGGGCAACCCGGCACCCCGGGTGCACGAGACCGACGGGGGCATGCTCAACTCGGTCGGCCTCCAGAACCCGGGAGTCGAGGCGTGGCGCGAGCACGAACTACCGGCGCTGATCGCCACGGGCGCCCGCGTGGTGGCCAGCGTCTGGGGTTTCACCGTCGAGGCGTACGAGAAGGCGGCGGCGATGCTGGCCGACTGCCCGCCCGCGGTCGTGGCGGTGGAGGTGAACCTCAGCTGCCCCAACCTGGGGTCGTCCCACGAGATGTTCGCCCACTCGCCCGAGGCGACGGCCGACGTGATCGCCGCCACCGCCGGGTGCGGGCGGCCCCGGTGGGCCAAGCTCAGCCCGAACGTCACCGACATCGTGCCCATCGCCGGTGCCGCCCTCGAAGCCGGGGCCGAGGCGGTCACGCTGGTGAACACCCTCATGGGCATGGCCATCGATCCCGTCACGCGCCGCCACCGGCTCGGCGCCGGCAGCGGTGGCCTGTCGGGCATGGCCATGCGTCCTGTGGCGGTGCGGGCCGTCTACCGCTGTCGCCAGGCGTACCCCGAGGCGGCCATCGTGGGGGTGGGCGGGGTCAGCCGCGGTGACCACGCCGCCGAGCTGCTCGTCGCCGGCGCCCATGCCATCCAGGTCGGCACCGCCACCTTCGCCGACCCGAAGGCCACGGCACGCGTCCTCGACGAGCTGGCATCGTGGTGCGCCGCCCACTCGGTGGCCCGTATCTCCGATCTGATAGGTACAGCCCATGGAACTGCGTGACCGCCTGGCCATCGTCCTCGACGTGGACGACCTCGTCCTCGCCCAACGGTTGGGCCGCCTGCTGAAGCCGTGGTTCGGCGTGGCCAAGGTTGGTTACGAGCTGTTCGCGGCGGCGGGGCCCGAGGCCGTGACCGCGATGGTCGACGAGGGGTATTCGGTCATGCTCGACCTCAAGCTGCACGACATCCCGACGACGGTGCGCAAGGCGGCCCGCGTGCTCGGCGCATTGGGCGCGTCCTACCTCACGATGCACGCCCACGGCGGGCCGGTGATGCTCCGGGCCGGTGTCGACGGTCTCCGCGACGGCGCCGAGGCCGCGGGCCTGCCTGCGCCGGTCGCGCTGGCCGTCACGATCCTCACCAGTGACTCGGGTGCGCCTCCCCACATCCTCGGCCGACGGGTGATGACGGCGGTCGAGGGCGGTTGCGGGGGAGTGGTGTGCGCCGCCTCGGATGTACGCGAGGCCAAGGAGCTGGCGCCCCGTCTCCTGGCCGTCGTCCCCGGCATCCGCCCCGCGTCGGTCGACAGCCACGACCAGGCGCGGCCGGCCACACCACAGCAGGCGCTGGCCGCTGGCGCCGACGTGCTCGTCATCGGTCGGGCGGTGACCGCCGCGCCCGACCCGGCCCGGGCCGCGGCCGAACTCGTCGAATCACTAGGCGCCCCAACCACTTTGTGATCTCCGGCCGCCTCCCGACCAATTGACGCCGGAGGCAGGCGCGCTAGGGTTCGGCCCATGCCCCTGCCTCCCGAGCTTTCGCCAGATCAGCGACAGGCCGCACTCGACAAGGCCGCTGCCGCCCGCCGCCAGCGGGCCGAGCTCAAGGAGAAGCTCAAGATGGGCTCCCTGACGCTCAAGGAGCTTTTCGACCAGAGCGGGCGGGACGAGGTCGTCGGGAAGATGAAGGTGCTGTCCGTCCTCGAGTCGCTGCCGGGCGTGGGCAAGGTGCGGGCCCGGCGGATCATGGAAGAGGTGGAGATCAGTGAGGCCCGGCGCGTTCGTGGCCTCGGCGACAACCAGCGCAGCGCGCTGCTGAAGCTCTTCCCTTCCTCGCCCTGACCGATCCCGTCGAATCCGCCCCGGCCCGCCCCAACCACCTCTTCGTCATCTCCGGCCCGTCGGGCGCCGGCAAGGGTTCGATCGCCAACGGCGTGGTTGAACGTGTGGACAAGCTGTGGTTGAGCCGGTCATGGACCACTCGTTCACCGCGGCAGGGCGAACCCCCTGACGCCTACACGTTCGTGGACCGAGCGACCTTCGAGGACCACGTCGCCGCCGGCGGGTTCCTCGAGTGGAGCGCTCACTTCGACAACCTCTACGGCACACCGATACCTGTCCCCCCCGAGGGCCACGACGTCCTGCTCGAGATCGACGTGAACGGCGCCCGCCAGGTGCGGGCCAAGCGTCCCGACGCGGTGCTGCTGCTCATCCTGGCGCCGTCCAGGCAGGCCCAGGAGGACCGCCTGCGAGGGCGGGGCGACACCGAGTCCACCATCGCCTCCCGGCTCGCCCGGGCGGAAGAGGAGGAGCGGGTCGGGCGCGAGCTGGCCGACCACGTGGTGATCAACGACGACCTTGGCCGGGCCATCGACGAGGTCGTGGGTATCCTGGAGTCCGCCCGCCGCAGCCGTCAGGAGCGTTGATGCCCGAACGCAGCACGATGATCTACCCGCCCATCGAGGACCTGCTCGACAAGGTCGACTCGAAGTTCACCCTGGTGAGCCTGGCCGCCCGCCGTGGGCGCCAGATCAACTCGTACTTCAGCCAGCTCGGTGAGGGCCTGGGCGCCATCGTCCCTCCCCAGGTCGCGTCGGTGTCCCGCAAGCCCCTGTCGATCGCCCTCGAGGAGATCGCCGCCGACAAGATCACCTTCCAGGTGCCCGGTGAGGCGCAGGAGGGCGAAGCCCCCGCGGCTGGTTAGCCGGCGTTCCGATGACCCTCGCCGGCCGCCGGGTCGTCCTCGGCGTGTGCGGGGGGATCGCCGCCTACAAGGCGGTGGAGGTGTGCCGGCGTCTGGTCGATGCCGGCGCCCATGTGTCGCCCGTCTTGACTGCGGACGCCACCCGCTTCATCGGCGCCGTCACCCTCTCGGCCGTCGCGTCGGAGAAGGCCCAGACGTCGCTGTGGGACGAAGCGGACCCGATTCCCCACACCCGGCTCGGGCAGCGGGCCGACGTGGTCGTCGTCGCCCCTGCCACCGCCCGGCTCCTGGGCGCTTACGCGGTGGGGATCAGCGACGACCTCCTCACCGCCACCCTCCTCGCGACCCGGGCCCCCGTTCTGCTGTGCCCCGCCATGCACACCGAGATGTGGGAGCACGCCGCCGTCCAGGCCAATGTGGCGACGCTGCGGGCCCGCGGAGTCCACGTACTCGAGCCCGACGTCGGGCGGCTGGCCGGCGGAGACGAGGGGGCGGGACGGCTGCCGGAACCCGAGGCGATCGTCGCCGCCGTGGCCGCCCTGTTCACGCCCCAGGACCTGGCCGGCTGCCGGGTGCTGGTCACCGCCGGCGGCACGCGCGAGCCGCTCGATGCCGTCCGCTTCATCGGAAACCGGTCGTCGGGTAAGCAGGGCCACGCCCTGGCCGAGGAGGCCGCCTCCCGAGGGGCGGCGGTGACGCTGGTGACCGCCGCCCGGCTCCGTTCGCTCCGCGGCGTCGACGTCGTGGCGGTCGAGACGGCGGCGGAGATGGAGGCGGCCGTGCTCGAGCGCTCGGGCCAGGCGGACGTGATCGTGATGGCGGCCGCGGTAGCCGACTTCCGGCCTAAGGCACCGGCGACCGAGAAGCTGTCGAAGGCGGACGGTGTGCCCGACGTCGTGCTCGAACCCACCCCCGACATCGTCGCCGAGCTGGTGCGCCGGCGGCGGCCCGGCCAGGTGATCGTGGGGTTCGCGGCCGAGACGGCCGGAGGGCGGGCCGAGCTGCGCCGCCGCGCCGACGAGAAGCGGCGGGCCAAAGGACTCGACGTGATCGTGGGCAACGACGTCTCCCAGCCGGGAGCAGGCTTCGACGGCGACACCAACTCGGTCGTCATCATGACGCCGTCGCAGATCGAGGAGACGCCGGTCGTGAGCAAGCGCCGGGTGGCGGCGGCCACCTTCGACGCGGTGGCCGGTCTGATGGGATGGGAGGCGCCGAAGGCGGGCGACTAGCCTCTACCGGATATGCGCAGCCACACCTTCACCTCCGAGTCGGTAACCGAGGGCCATCCCGACAAGATGGCCGACCAGGTCTCCGACGCCATCCTCGACGCCATCCTGACCGAGGACCCCATGGGGCGGGTGGCGTGCGAGACGTTGCTCACCACCGGCCTCGTCGTGGTGGCCGGCGAGATCAGCACCAAGGCCTACGTCGACATCCCCAGGATCGTGCGCCAGACGGTGTGTGGCGTCGGCTACGACCGGGAGTCGTACGGCTTCGACGGCAACACGTGTGGCGTGATCACGTCGATCGACGAGCAGTCGCCCGACATCGCCCAGGGCGTGGACGCCGCCTACGAGATCCGTACCGGCAAGTCCGAGGAGGACCGCACGGACTCCCAGGGCGCCGGCGACCAGGGAATGATGTTCGGGTACGCCTGCGACGAGACCGACGACCTCATGCCGCTGCCCATCTGGCTCGCCCACCGGCTCGCTCAGCGGCTGGCCGAGGTCCGCAAGGCGGGCGTGCTTCCCTACCTGCGTCCCGACGGCAAGACCCAGGTCACCATGGAGTACGAGGACGGCCGCCCGGTGCGGCTCAAGACCGTGCTCATCTCGTCGCAGCACCAGCCCGGGATCGACATCGAGACGCTGCTCAAGCCCGATCTGCGCGAGCACGTCATCCACCCCCTGCTCCCGCCCGAGTTCGCCGAGGACCGCTACCAGCTCCTGGCCAACCCCACCGGTAGCTTCGAGCTGGGCGGGCCCCACGCCGACACCGGCCTGACCGGGCGCAAGATCATCGTCGACACCTACGGCGGCGCCGCCCGTCACGGCGGCGGCGCCTTCTCGGGCAAGGACCCGAGCAAGGTCGACCGTTCTGCCGCCTACGCCGCCCGCTGGGTGGCCAAGCACGTCGTGGCGTCGGGCGCGGCCCGCCGGGCCGAGATCCAGGTCGCTTACGCCATCGGCGTGGCCCGCCCCGTGTCGGTCATGGTGGAGACGTTCGGCACCGAGACGGTGGACCCCGGCCAGATCGAGGCGATGATCAACGAGGTCTTCGACCTGCGGCCCGCCGCCATCATCCGAGATCTCGACCTGCGCAAGCCCATCTACCGGCGCACCGCCGCCTACGGGCACTTCGGGCGGTCGGACAAGGAGTTCTCTTGGGAACACCTGAACCGCCTGGACGACGTGAAGCGAGCGCTCGCCCTCACGTAGCACGCGTACTCCTCGACGTCGTCGCCCTGTCCGGGCGGCGGTTCGACTATTCCATTCCCGACGCTCTGGCCGGGCGCGTGTTCGTGGGCACGATCGTGCGCGTCCCCCTGCACGGGCGGCGGGTACGGGGCTGGGTGGTGGCGCTGGCCGACGAGCCCGAGACCGACCGCCCGCTCCTGCCCATCGCGAGGGTGTCGAGCGCGGGTCCGTCCGCCGACCTGGTCGATCTGGCGGGGTGGGCGGCGTGGCGCTGGGCGGGCCCGGTCACCCGGTT
>DASUXN010000117.1:0-4821 GCA_036377875.1 Acidimicrobiales bacterium | reverse complement strand
GGACTGGTCGGCCTGATCGGCCTGGCCTGGGCCATCTCCCACCTCAACGAGTTCGATCCCCTCCTCTACCGGGGCGGCTTCACCGCCGTGGCCCTGCTGGCCGCCGCCGTGGTGGCGGCTGCCGCCCGTCCCGGGCGGCCGGTGGTCCTGGGGCGGATCCTGGGCAGCCGGCCCCTCGTCTGGATCGGCCGCCGGTCCTACGGGATCTACCTGTGGTTCTGGCCCGTCCTCATGCTCACCCGGCCCGACCTCGACGTGCCGTTGCGAGGCGCGCCGCTGCTCGGGCTGCGGGTAGGGCTCACCCTGGCCCTGGCCGCCCTCTCCTACCGTTTCGTCGAGCTCCCCATCCGCCAGGGGGCGCTCGGCCGGGTCTGGGACGACATCCGCCTCGCTCGCCGGACCCGAACGCCGCTCCCCCGCCGGGCCGCGGCCTGGGGGTTGTCGCTCTGCGTCGTGCTGGCCTGCCTGGGCGTGGGCGTGGCCGTAGACCGCACCGTTGTGGACCGTCCCACCCACGTGGCCGCGGCCGAGGCGGGCGGGCTCAACGCCGCCTTCGCCGCCCGCCTCGCCGCCCTTCCCGCCACCACGACCACCCTGGCCCCCGCCACCACCGTGGCCGAGACCTCGACCACCCCGGCCCCGTCCACCACCGTCGCCCCCACGACCACGTCGACCGTGCCCGTGGCCCTCCCCACCATCTCGGCCAAGGTGACCGCCATCGGGGACTCGGTGCTGCTGGGGGCGAAGCCCCTACTCGAGCACCAGATCGACGGCGTGGTGGTGGACGCCGACATCGGTCGGCAGTTCGACGCGGTGGTCACCACGGTGCGGACCTACAAGAGCGAGGGCCGGCTGGGCGACGCCGTGGTCATCCAGACCGGGAACAACGGGCCGATCAACCCCGGCCAGTTCGACCAGCTCCTCGAGTTGCTGCGGGAGGTGTCGAAGGTGCTGGTCGTGAACGTGAAGGTCGAGCGGGCGTGGCAGAACGCCAACAACGACGTGATCCGCAACGCCATCCCGAAGGCCCCCAACGTGACCCTCATCGACTGGCACGCCCTCGCCGGCGCCCACCCCGAGGCCTTCTACGACGACGGGCTCCACCTGACCCCCAGCGGCATCCGGCTGTTCACCGGCGCCGTGCTGGAGGCCCTGGGCTAAGCCGGCCGATGGCGCCCGCTTCCGCGGATGCCTATGGGCAGCCGAACGGGTAGTCGCCGGGATTTCTCACACATACGTCGTTGGGATCGGCCAGCCCGTAGAAGCCACCCGTAACCGGGCCCCACGCGGTGTCCTGCGGGTCGCCGTCGCTGACGTTCAGCGAGTCGGCGCCGTCGCTCCCGTTGAGACCGTCGCGATCGGCGCCGGCCAGGTCGGCGAGAAGATCGCCCCCCGGTCCGCCGACGAGGGCATCGTTGCCGGCGCCACCGACCAGCATGTCGGGATCAGGTCCTCCGTTCAGGAGATCGTCACCGGCGTCACCACCCAGCCCGTCCGACCCGACGTCTCCGTGCAGAGCATCGTTGCCGTCCTGGCCGTTGAGGAGGTCGCCACCCGGCCCCCCGTCGAGCAAGTCGTTCCCGAGGCCGCCTTGCAGGGTGTCGTCCCCGGCCAGCCCGAAGAGGGTGTCGTTACCAGCTCCGCCCACGAGGAAGTCGTCCCCGTCCTGGCCCACTATGCAGTCGTCGCCCGCGCCTCCGTCGATCACGTCGTTTCCGGCTCCGCCGACGATGATGTCGTCCCCGCCGCCGCCGTTGATGGTGTCGTCGCCGTCCCCGCCGGCGATGATGTCGTCGCCGGGCCCCCCGCTGAGGACGTCATTGGCGGGCCCGCCGGAGATGACTCCGCCCGGGTTGGTCCTCGGGCACTCGAAGAAGCCGAACGTCACCAAGGCGAGAAAGTCGAGGCCGCAGCGGCCGCCGTAGTTGCGAAGGTCGAACTGCAGCGTGTTCACCAAGGGAGGAGCGAGGAACGGGCCGACGGGTGCGTACTCGGCAGTGGTGTAGGTCTCCGGCGACCCCTGGAAATTCGGGAAGAAGATGTTGGGGCTCTGACCGCCCAGAAGCTGTCCGTTCAGGCGGACGGCCACGGAGTCGTCGGCATGTACGAGCACGGCGATGCCCGGATCCAAGGCGCCGGCCGGCAGCGTGAACGTGGTGGTGACCGTCATGAGTACGCCGTTCGGTGCTGGCGCAGTGGCGCACGCCAGGGTGGGAGAGGGACTGATGTAGGACGTCCCGGCGATAGGTGGTGCATACGGCCCCAGCGGCGCGACGGCCGGCCATGCCGGCATAGTCGGATCGACGCCACTTCGGATGACGAGCGAATGCATGCCGCCCGTGTGCGGGCCGGTATGGGCCGACCCATTTGCACTGTCAGCCGCTGCCGGCGACGTCATGAGCGACAGTGCCGCGATCGCGATCACAAGCGACCGGAAATGGCGCCCACCGATCATCGCCGTTACCCCCCTTGAGGCCCCATTTGCTCTTCGCGAAGCAATGGCCCCTGGCTCGGTCGATCCTCGCGCCGGGACGGCATCTACACAAGGACTACAGCGGCCGCCGCTCTACTCGTCGCCGTCGGCGCCGTCGGCCATCAAAACTCGGTGACCTCGGTGATCTTCGCCTTGATCGCCTTGTACTCGGGGCTCTGGGTGAGGGGCATGAGGCTCATGAGCTTGCCCATGTTGCCCTGGACCTTGAGCCGGCCCTGCATGAAGGCTGCCGTCTCGTCCAGCTCGCCCTTCTGCATCTTCATGGAGTCGTCGTAGGTGATGGTCATCGTCACCTCGGCGTCGGCGTCCTCGCCCAGTTGGTCCTCGAGGATCTTGCCGTTCTCGACGACCCAGTAGTAGCGGATCTCCCCGTCGGGGCCGCCGGTGACGATGTACTGGAGGTGTGCGGTCGCTCCCGGGCGCTCGGGGAACTCCTGGGCGATCTCGCGCTGGGTGTCGAGCCACTCCTGGCTGAGGTACTTGGGCACGGCTCCACCTCCTTAAGGGGCGGGCCGGATCGTAGTCAGCTGTGGACGGGGTCCCTCAGCGGATCGGCGTCGTCGGGGTCGCGCAGGCCGGCGAACAGGTCGTCCTCGGGGAGGTCGGTGTCCACCAGGCTGCGGGCCAGCACGAAGTCGTCGTAGGGGTAGACGACCAGGTCGGGGGGGAGCCCGAACCAGAACTTCGACGTCGGGTCGATCTGGGTGGCGTGGGCGAGCAGGGCCTGGCGGCGGACGTCGTAGGTGCCCGTGATGTCGACCTTGGTGGTGATGCGGTGGTCCATGTTGGGCCGGTCCATCCACTCCGGGGAGAACGGCGACTCGAGCCCAAGCTCGAGGAACTTCTCGTGGGCGGCCTGCATGCGGGCCCGCGACCAGCCCGAGTAGTAGAGCTTCAGCGGCTGCCAGGGGTCGCCCGCCTCCGGGTAGGCGTCGGGGTCGCCGGCCGCCTCGAAGGCGGGAATGGTGATGTCGTGGACCCGCAGGTGATCGGGGTGGGGGTAGCCCTGCTGGTCGTCGGCGTAGGTGATTATCACCTGCGGACGCTCCCGGCGGATGACCCGCACGAGCTTCTCGACCGCCTCGTCGAAGTCGGCCTTGGCGAAGCAACGGGGGTCCTCGTTGCACTCGCTGCCGGGCATCCCCGAGTCCCGGTAGCCGAGCAGTTCGACGACGTCGAAGCCGATCGCCTGGGTCGACCGGGCCAGCTCCTCCATGCGGATCTCGTGCAGCCGCTCGCGCACCTCGGGCCGGTCCATGGCCGGGTTGAGGATGTCGCCCGCCTCGCCGCCCGTGCAGCACACGAGCACAGTGCGTACACCCTCGGCCGCGTAGCGCGCGATCGTCGCCGCACCCTTGGACGCCTCATCGTCGGGGTGAGCGTGGACGGTGAGCAGGCACAGTGTCCCGGGTGTCTGGGGTTCCGGCATGACTCGTACAACGATAGAGGTCGCTCCGCTCATCCCCCGCCGTCGTCCGATCTGTGGCCGCCTTCGGGGCGGCGGGACCACATTCGGCGACGAAACCACGACCGGCGTCGCTTCGTCGCCCCAAAACTCCGGGGGCCAGCCCGCGTGGGCCAGACTGTCGCCCATGAAGATCGCCTTCGTAGGGTCGTTCTCGACCGGCAAGACCACCCTGGCCAACCTGTTCGCCCGGGAGTGGGACATGACGCTGCTGCCCGAGGTGGCCCGCCAGGTCGTGGAGCTGGGCTTCCCGCTCGACCAGAGGGCCACCGCCGAGACGGAGACGCTGATCTTCCTCAAGCAGTGGCGGGCAGAGGAGTCCCACGAGCGTTTCGTGGCCGACCGCTCGATCTACGACGTCCTCGCCTACGCCGACTGGGTCATGGAGCACCAGCCCCCCCGCAAGGAGAACCACCTCTGGTTCGAGTCCCGCGAGATCGCCACCTTCGACCTGCGGGCCCGCTACGACCACGTCTTCTACCTGCCCATCGAGTTCCCCATCGTGCTCGACGGCCTCCGCCCCGACGACACCGAGTTCCAGGCCGACATCGACCGCCGCATCCGCCACCTCCTCGAGACCTTCGACGTCGAGTTCGACGCGCTGACCGGGTCCGTGGAGGAACGGCAGGAGCAGGTGCGCAAGATCGTCGGGCCCGTGGGCCAGGCCTAAATCGACGATCCTGACGTCGAAGGCTCCGCCCTTGTTCTCCAGGCCCTTGTCTTGACGCCGAGGAGCAGCACGCCATCGTTGGGGGCTGTGTAGCGAAGGTGGGTCCCGGCCCGTCTCGGCGCGCCCTCGTCGCCCGGTCCTCCCGGGAGTAGCTCAGGAAGATGTCGCTCATCGAGCCCCCCCCCCCCCGGG
>DASUXN010000116.1:0-2606 GCA_036377875.1 Acidimicrobiales bacterium | reverse complement strand
GATCCGGTCGCCGCGTTCCACCCGTCGGAGGAAATCGACGATCGGCGGGGGCGCACTTCCGGCCGGGAGCCGCTGCACGCCGGCCGTGGACTCGGACGAGCTCACGACGCCTCCCCGCCCAGCTCGGCCGCCGCCAGCTCGGCGGCGCGCTGGCCGGAGACCACGGCGCCCTCCATGCTGGCCATGTACTTCTGGCGGGTGAAGTCGCCGGCCAGGCTCAGGCCGGGGACGGGGGTCGCCTGGTCCGGTCGGGCGCCCAGGTGGCCCGGCTCGAGCGAGTGGAAGTCGTGGGGATGGGAGATGACCCGGAACCGCGTGACGTGGCCCTCGAGGTCGATGCCGAGGCGGGCGGCGTCGCGCACGACCACGGCCAGGACGTCGTCGGGCGCCATGTCGAGGTAGGGCTCGGGCGGCGTGAGGATGATCGACAGCCGGCCTGGGGACCCGCGGAACGTCGTGCGCGACTGCTCGGCGAAGCAGGCCAGGGCGGTGCCGGGACCGAAAACGGTGCGGTCGATGTCCATGCTGGGACGGTCGAGGTCGAGCTGGATCGTGACCGAGGGCGTGGTCGGCATGCTCAGGAACGGCTCGGACCAGGGCTGCGCGGCGAAATGGGGCCGGAGCAGGCGTTGCGCGGCCTCGATGTTGGTGGCCACCACCACGTGGCCGGCCTCGACGGTCTGGCCGCCAAGCCGGACACCCGCCACCGCCCCGTCCCGCACGACCAGCGCCTCTACCTCGGCGTCGGTGCGCACTTCGCCGCCCTCGGCCACGACGGCGTCGGCGATCGGCTGGCACTGGACCTCGGTCATCCCGCCCATGTACGCGCCCAGGCGCATCTGGTGGATGCGGGGCACGCCCGGGGCGAGGAGGCCGAAGAAGATCCCGGCCGAGAACCGTTCGGGAGGGAGGAAGAACAGCCCGGCGGTCAGGGGGATGAGGAGGTTGTGGATGGCCCGGTCGGTCACCCGGTGGCTCTTGGCGTACTCGGCCACGGTGTGGCGATCGAGCTCGTCGGGGTTGCGCAGGTAGTCCTTCATGCCGGCCGCCATGAACCACGACAGCGACAGCTTGTCGAGGGGGCTGAGCAGGTCGTTGTTGGCCAGGATGCCGCCGAAGGTGCGCAGCGGCTTGTGGACCGGCGACATGCCGAGGATGCCCTGGGCGCCCCCGTCGGGGACGCGGATCTCGAACTCGTCCTCCCAGCACACCATCTCGTCGAGGTCGACGCCGCAGCGCTTCAGGAGGTCGGGCAGGGCGGAGAAGAACCCGAGGAAGCGGTGCAGTCCCGATTCGACGGGCATGCCGTCCTCCACCCACGACGCGGTACGGCCGCCGACTACCGCGCCCGCTTCGAGCAGGAGGACGCCCACGTCGCGCTCGGCCAGCTCGAAGGCGCAGGCCAGGCCGGCCAGGCCGCCGCCCACGACCACGACGTCGACGTCGGTCACGAGGTAGGGGAGGCCTTGGCCTGTTGGGCCAACCGGCGCTCGGCCACCCGGGTCAGGCGCCGGAGCATCTCCTGGTTGCGCAACCACATGAGCCCGTCGAACAGCGGGTTCCAGAGGAGGGCGGCGGGGCCTTCCATGGCGTGCTCCTCGACCTCGACCTCGGTGCCGCCGTGGTCGGTCGGGAACAGGGCGAAGGTCACCCGGTTGACGGCCAGCGGCCGCATCTGGGCTCGGAGCACGAGGCGGAGAGGTTCGTCGACCTCTTCCACCCGGGTCAGGTCCCGCAGGATGAGCGGGCCGATGCCGAGGGTGTGGTGGAACTCACTGCCCTTGTCGGGCCACGAAGGTTCGAAGCGGCGGATGCGCTTGGTGCCGACCACGAACTCGTCGTAGGTGCGGGGGTCGGAGAGGACGGCGAAGACAGTCTCGACCGGAGCGGGGATGACGGTGCGGTTGGTCGCCATGGTCGAACTATCCCCTGAGGGCGGTGCGGGCCAGCCGGTCCCTCAGCCGGTCGGGCAGGACGACGTTGAGGAACTCCATGACCGGCGCGTCGATGCCCACCCGGTACACGGCCTTGGGCTGGCCGGCGGTGAGGGCGTCGCCGATGACGTGGGCGGGAGTCTTGGGATCGGTCATGAAGGACGAAGTCTTGTCAAGGACGGCGATGGAGCGGTCGTAGGCGGTGGGATTGACTGAGCTCGTGCGGCGCCGGAGCAGGTCGTCACGGGCCTTGTCCCAGATGCCGGTACGGACGCCCCCGGGCTCGACCATGACGACCTCGATGCCGTCGCCCGCCAGCTCCCGGCGGAGCGCGTCAGTGACGGCGGCGAGGGGTGTTTGCAGCCTTGGTACCACCCGGTCATGGCCGCGGTGGTGTGGGACAGGGCCGATGTGATGTTCACGATGCGGCCCTCGCCCCGCCGGCGCATCCCGGGAACGGCCAGGGCGGCCAGGTGCATGGGCGCAACGACCAGGGCCTCGAACTGGCGAAGGGCCTCGTCGGGGCGGACGTCGACCACCTGGCCGACGTTCATGTACCCGGCGTTGTTGACCACCGCCCACGGGTCAAGGGCGGGGACGATCCGCTCGCACGCCGCATGGTCGGTGACGTCGAACACCTCGGTTTCGACCGTTACCCCCGCCTCAGTGGCG
>DASUXN010000115.1:0-6872 GCA_036377875.1 Acidimicrobiales bacterium | reverse complement strand
CCCACAACGACGGGGCCGTCGACCTGGGCGCCGGTTTCACGCCCCTCGTGCGAGCCGACCGGCTGGCGGCCGAGCTCGGCCTGGGGGAGCTGTGGATCAAGAACGACACCACCAACCCCACCGGCTCGTTCAAGGACCGGGTGGTGGCGGTGGCCCTGGCCCGGGCCCGCGAGCTGGGCTTCAAGGTGGCGGCCTGCGCCTCGACCGGCAACCTGGCCAACTCGGTGGCGGCCCACGCCGCCCGGGCCGGGATGCGCCACGTCGTGTTCGTCCCCGCCGACCTGGAGGCGGGCAAGATCGTCATGACGTCGGTCTACGGGCCCCACCTGGTGGCCGTCGACGGCAGCTACGACGACGTCAACCGGCTCTGCGCCGAGCTCACCTCCGAGCAGCCCACCTGGGCGTTCGTCAACGTCAACCTCCGCACCTACTACGCCGAGGGGTCCAAGACGCTGGCCTTCGAGACGGCCGAGCAGCTGGGGTGGCAGGCGCCCGACCACGTGGTCGTGCCCGTCGGCTCCGGCTCGCAGCTGACCAAGATCGCCAAGGGCTTCGAAGAGCTCCGCACGGTCGGCCTCCTGGAGGACGGTCCCCGCGTGCGCATCTCGGGCGCCCAGGCCGTGGGCTGCTCGCCGGTGGCGACCGCCTTCACCGAGCACCACGACTACGTGCGGCCGGTCAAGCCGTCCACCATCGCCAAGTCGATCGCCATCGGCAATCCCGCCGACGGCTGGTACGCCCTCGACACCGTGCGCTCCAGCGGCGGGGCGCTAGCGGCTGTCACCGACGACGAGCTGGTGGAGGGCATCAAACTGCTGGCCCGCACCGAGGGCATCTTCGCCGAGACGGCGGGCGGCGTGACCATCGCCACCCTGGCCAAGCTGGCGGCGGCGGGCGTCGTCCGTCCCGACGAGCGGGTCGTGGCCTATGTGACCGGCCACGGCTTGAAGACCATCGAGGCCGTCGGGCCCGCCGTCGACCGACCCATCACCATCGCCCCCACCCTCGACGCCTTCAACGAGGCGATCGGGCCCGAGCTCGAGGAGACCGCATGAGCGCGCTCGTCCGCATCCCCACCCAGCTGCGCTCGCTCTCGGGCGGCGACGCCGAGGTGAAGGTGGACGGGGCGACCGTCGGCGAGGTCCTGGCCGGGCTGGACGCCGCCCACCCCGGCTTCGCGGGCCGTATCTTCGACGACGACGGCAAGCTCCGGCGCTTCGTCAACGTGTTCGTGGCCGACGAGGACGTGCGGTTCCTCCAGGGGCTCGACACACCGGTGACCGACGGCCAGACCGTCTCGATCATCCCCGCCGTCGCCGGAGGCTGACCATGGCCGGCGAACCTCGGCGCCCCTGGTACGAACGGTTCGGCGGCATCGGGGGCTCGGAGACGGCCACGCAGTCGCTGCGCAAAGAGGGGATCCCCGTCCCCGCCGGCGGCACGTTCCAGGGGCGCAAGCCGCCGCAGGCTCGCCGCTCGTACGAGGAGGCGCCCGACGCCCAGCTGGAGGAGCGGTGGTCGGCGGTCAGCCGCTGCGACCGCACGGCCGAGGTGACCGAGGTCTCGTGGCTGACCCGAACGGGCACGCTCCGGCTCGCCTTCGAGGTCACCGACGACCGGCCGTTCAGCTTCGAGCCCGGCAACTTCGTGCGCATCGAGACCGAGGTCGAGGGCAAGGGGTTCCGGCGCGGCACCTATTGCATCGCCTCATCCCCCTCCGAGTACCGCCGATTCGACCTGCTGGTGCGGGTCGTGCCCGGCGGGCGCATGTCGTCCCACCTGGGCTCCCTGCGGCTCGGGGACGGGATCGCCTTCCGCGGTCCCACCGGCCGCTCGATGGTGAAGGCGGCCGGCGAGGGCGACGGTGGGCTCGTGTTGGTGGCCACCGGCGTGGGCGTGGCCCCTCTGCTATCGCTGTCCACGACCCTCCTGCGCTCGGGCGTACGCCGCCCGATCGACCTCTACTGGGGACTTCGCCTGCCCGACGACGTGTGCCTGACGACCGAGCTCGACCGCCTGGCCGCCCGCCACGAGAACTTCCAGTACCGGATCAGCCTGTCCCAGCCCCCCGAGGAGTGGACCGGCCTGCGGGGCCGGGTGACCGAGTCGGTGCCGCCCCTGCTCGACGACCTGGAGGGCAAGCGGTTCTTCCTGGCCGGTAACGGGGCGATGATCGAGGAGCTGGCCAGCGCCCTTCGGGAGCTCGGTGTGACCGCCGATCGGATCTACGAGGAGCCCTACTTCAACGCCCGCCACGTACCCGAACCGCGGGTGGTGGAGGAGATCGTCGCCCGCTTCGCCGCCGCCTGAGGAGCCGCGCCTTGCACAGCCGGCCGGAGGACGCGATATCGTTAGCACTCGACAGACGAGAGTGCTAACGGCCGGTCAAAGAGTCCGCCCAGGAGGAGTCCCGCTTATGCCGAAGATGATCGCCTTCGACGAAACCGCCCGGCGTGCGCTGGAGCGCGGTATGAACCAGCTGGCCGACGCGGTACGCGTCACCCTGGGCCCCAAGGGCCGCAACGTGGTTCTCGACAAGAAGTGGTCGGCGCCCACGATCACCAACGACGGTGTGTCGATCGCCAAGGAGATCGAGCTCGAGGACCCCTACGAGCGCATCGGGGCCGAGCTGGTCAAGGAAGTCGCCAAGAAGACCGACGACGTAGCCGGTGACGGCACGACGACGGCCACCGTCCTGGCCTGGGCCATGGTCCGTGAGGGCCTGCGCAACGTGGCCGCCGGTGCCAACCCCATGTCGCTCAAGAAGGGCATCGAGCGGGCCGTCGAGGCCGCCGTGGCCGCCATCAAGGACGTCTCCGTCGAGGTCGAGTCCAAGGAGCAGGTCGCCCAGGTGGCCGCCATCTCGGCCGCCGACACCGAGATCGGCGAGATGATCTCCGAGGCCATCGACAAGGTCGGCAAGGACGGCGTCATCACCGTCGAGGAGTCGCAGACGTTCGGCATGGAGATGGACCTGGTCGAGGGCATGCGCTTCGACAAGGGCTACATCTCGCCCTACTTCGTCACCGACCCCGAGCGCATGGAGGCAGTGGTCGAGGACCCCTACATCCTCTTCGCCAGCTCCAAGATCTCGGCCGTCCGTGACCTGCTGCCCATCCTCGAGAAGGTCATGCAGTCGGGCCGCCAGCTCGTCATCATCGCCGAGGACATCGACGGTGAGGCCCTGGCCACGCTGGTCGTCAACAAGATCCGCGGCACGTTCAAGTCGGTCGCCGTGAAGGCCCCCGGCTTCGGCGAGCGCCGCAAGGCGATGCTGCAGGACATGGCGATCCTCACCGGCGGCCAGGTCATCTCCGAGGAGGTCGGCCTCAAGCTCGAGAACGTCACCCTCGACATGCTGGGCCGTGCCCGCAAGATGACGGTCACCAAGGACGAGACCACCATCGTCGAGGGCGCCGGCGACGACACAGACATCCGGGGCCGCATCTCCCAGATCAAGGCCGAGATGGAGAACACCGACTCCGACTACGACCGGGAGAAGCTCCAGGAGCGCCTGGCCAAGCTGTCCGGCGGTGTGGCCGTCATCAAGGTCGGCGCCGCCACCGAGGTCGAGCTGCGGGAGAAGAAGCACCGCATCGAAGACGCCGTCAGCACCACCAAGGCGGCTGTCGAGGAGGGCGTCGTGCCCGGCGGTGGCGTGGCCCTGCTCCGGGCCCAGCCCCGGGTGTACGAGCTGGCCAACACCATCGAGGGCGACGAGGGCACGGGCGTGCGCATCGTGGCCCGGGCCCTCGAGGAGCCGCTGAAGCAGATCGCGGTCAACGCCGGTATGGAGGGTGGCGTGATCGTGGAGCGGGTGCGCGGCATGGAGGGGGCCACCGGCCTCAACGCCGCCACCGGCGACTACGAGGACCTGTTCAAGGCGGGCGTCATCGACGCCGCCAAGGTCACCCGGTCCGCCCTTCAGAACGCGGCCTCGATCGCCGGCCTGTTCCTCACCACCGAGGCCGTCATCGTCGACAAGCCCGAGGAGTCCAAGGCCACCCAGGCTGCTGCCGCGGCGGGGATGGACGACTTCTAGACCTCGACCAGAGCGCATTTGCAGCACCAGAGGGGCCGGTTCGCCGGCCCCTCTATCGCGCCGAAATCCGAGGTAGCTAGCAGGAGGACCCCCGCACAGGGCAGAATCCCCCCAAACGGTACGGGGGCATCGGAACAAGGATGGGTAGTTGGCGGAACGCAGCGACCCTCCCGTGCTGCAGGCGTGTCTCTAACAGGAGGAGTCGCAGCGTGAGTCGGATCGTTCGGTTGGGAATTGTGTCGATGCTGGCGGCGCTGGCTTTGGCGGCGTGCGGCGAGAGCGAGATCGGCGGGGCCCAGAAGGAGTTCGCCCAGGAGGCGGACGCGGTGTGCCTCGACGCCCAGGACAAGGTGGGCCGGGAGCTGGGCGACGACGCCCCCGCCGACCGGGACGCAGTGCGGGCGGCGAGCGACCAGTTCATGCAGATGGAGCCGCCCAGCGAGGGTGAGACGACCTTCGAGATCTTCCGCCAGAGCGTCAACAACCTCTGGATCACCCTGCAGGACATCGCCCAGTCGCAGGAGCCCACGGTCAACGACCAGCCGCGGGCCGAGCGGGCCCGCGAGACCATGCGGCAGGTGAACCAGAAGATCATCGAAGCGGCCGACGACTACGGCATGGAGGCCTGCGCCCGAGGCTTCGGCCGGGTCTAGGCGGCTCGCGGCCGCAAGCGCCCGGGGCCGAATAGCATCGGCCCCATGGAACCGGTCGTCTCCGCCGAAGGGTGGGGCGTGCTCCATCTGTTTCTCCGCCCCCGTCCGGGAGCGGACGCGGAGGCGGTGGTCGCCGCGGTCAAGACGTGTGAAGGGGACGATCACCAGGTCGTCCCCTTCGCCGTGCTCGGGCACAAGGGCGAGCTCGGGTTCATGGCCGTGGGCCCCGACCTGTGGCGGCTCCAGCGCTTCCAGGCCGAGGTGATCGCGGCCGGACTGGAACCGACCTCCTCATACGTGTCGCTCACCGAGGTCTCCGAGTACGCCAAGGGCATGCCCCCCGAGCGGCTCGAGCCTCGGCTCCATCCCCAGCTGCCGCCGCCCGATTCGCGGGTCCTCTGCTTCTATCCGATGTCCAAACGGCGGGACACGACCGGCAACTGGTATTCCCTGCCCTACGAGGAGCGCTACCGGCTGATGGAGCAGCACGGCCGGGTCGGCCGCAGCTACCGGGGCCGGGTCGTGCAGCTGGTCACTGGCTCGACGGGCCTGGACGACTGGGAGTGGGGCGTCACCCTGTTCGCCAAGGACCCCGCCGACCTCAAGGCTTGCGTGCACGAGATGCGTTTCGACGAGGCGTCGGCGGTGTATGCCGACTTCGGCCCGTTCTACGTGGGCCTGCTGGCCCCGGTCGAAGAGGTGCTGGGCCGTACCGGGTTCGGGTGAGACGGCCTTGACCAGCCGGGTGACGGGCGACCTGCTCGCCCTCCGTAGCCACCTGCTCGGCCTGGAGCGGGTGGTGGTGGCGTTCAGCGGGGGGGCCGACTCGGCCTTTCTGGCCTGGGTGGCCCATGACACGCTCGGCCGAGCGGGGGCGCTGGCGGTGACGGCGGTCTCGCCGTCGCTGGCTCCGTCCGAGCGGGACGACTGCGCCGCCCTCGCCGCCGATTGGGGCCTGCGGTGGGCCACGGTCGACACCGACGAGCTGGCCCGGCCCGCCTACGTGGCCAACGACCGGGACCGCTGCGCCCACTGCAAGACCGAACTGCTCGACGCCCTGGTGCCGGTGGCCGTGGCCGAGCATGCCACCGTCGTCCTGGGCGTGAACCTGGACGATCTGGGCGAGCACCGTCCCGGCCAGGAGGTCGCCGCCTCTCGGGGCGCCGTGTTCCCCCTCGTGGTGGCAGGGTTCACCAAGGACGACGTCCGCCGCGCCTCCCGAGAGCTCGGCCTGCGCACCTGGGACAAGCCGGCCGCCGCCTGCCTGGCCTCCCGGGTGCCTCACGGGACGCCCGTGACGCTGGGGACGCTGGGCCGGGTGGCAGAGGCGGAAGCCGGCCTCCACGGCCTCGGCTTTGGCCAGCTTCGGGTCCGCCACTACGGCGACCTGGCTCGCATCGAGCTGGAGGCCGCCGACCTGTCCCGCGCCGTCGAACGCCGGGCGGAGGTCGTCGAAGTGGTGCGACGGGCGGGCTACCGCTACGTGACCCTCGACCTCGAAGGCTTCCGGTCGGGAAACCTCTCGCCGCCCGTCTAGGGCGGACTATCGCCCGGGTGGGGGACGCCCGCGTCCTTTGCGACCGGGCTGCGACCGAACGGCGACCGGTGGGCGCGATCGTGCATCCATGGCGATCGGGAACATCGGAAACGGCAAGGGGATCCTCGGCGGGCGGCGGGAGCGGGGCGGAACGCTCGAGCTGCTGATCCCGGCCGCACTGATGGTCGATGGCCTGCTGCTCCTCCTCTTCGGGAGGGGTGGCGGGAACCTGCCAGGCCCCGGACGGCGGAACGGGGCCCGGCGGGTGACCCAGCAGGGACGGCGGACAGCCCAGCTGGGAACCATCCCCGAATCGCCCACCTCTTCCAGCACCGTGATCGAGCAGCTGGCCAGCTTCCGGGACATCGGCACATGGCTCGTCCCCGGGCTTGGCGAGGGCGGCGCGCCCCCGGGAGCCTTCTGATGGCGGCGGCGGCGGCGATACCCGACCTCGGCCCCACCACGGCGGACGTGGGGCGCTACCTCCTGGTGGCGAGCATGCCCTCGTCCGGACGGACGCGGCCCCACATGGCGCTGTTCTCCGACCCGGTAGAGGCCAAGGCGGCCTTCCGGGCGATCCGGCTCCAGACCTCCCCCCGGGCGGACTGGGCCCATCTCGTGTCGATCGACGCCGGCGGCA
>DASUXN010000114.1:0-3737 GCA_036377875.1 Acidimicrobiales bacterium | reverse complement strand
GGGCGCCGTCCGAGGGTCCGGCCACCCCGGTCTACCCGCTCGAGCTCCAGTCGGCCACCGAGCCCTACTTCGTCGACGCCGTCCGCCGCTACCTGAGCGTCAAGTACGGCGACGACGCCATCTACAAGGGCGGACTGCGGGTGGAGACGTCCCTCGACCCGCGGCTCCAGGAACAGGCCAAGGCGTCGGTGGCCAACTCCCTGTCGGGCACCCAGCCGCCGTTGGAGATGGCCCTGGTCTCGGTCGAGCCGGGCACCGGCTTCGTCAAGGCCCTCGTCGGCGGGCGCGACTTCAACTCCTCCCAGGTGAACCTGGCCCTCGGTTCCTGCGGGGAGCAGCCCGCGCCCGAACCGGGCACTCCTCCCCCCGACGGGCCTGTGTGCCTGGCCGGAGGCGGCACCGGCCGCCAGCCCGGGTCGGCGTTCAAGCCGATCACCCTGGCCGCCGCCTTCGAGGCCGGCATCGGCCCCAGCCGGGTGTACAGCGGCCCGTCGTCCTACACGGTCCCCAACTGCGGGGCGGCCAACTGCACGATCCGCAACGTGGAGAGCGGTGGCTACGGGGCCATCTCGCTCCGGCTGGCCACCGCCTACTCGGTGAACACCGTCTACGCCCAGCTCGTCCGGGACGTGGGGGTCAAGGAGACGGCCGAGATGGCGAACCGCCTGGGCCTGACCATGGTCGGCGCCGACGGCAACCGTCCCTCGGACGGCGAGCCCTACGGGGTGAGCCTCACCCTGGGCGCGGCCGAGACGTCGCCGCTCGACATGGCCGCCGCCTACTCGGTATTCGCCAACCGCGGCCTCCAGCAGCCCGCTACCCCGGTGGTCAAGATCACCGACGCCGCCGGCAACGTCCTCGAGGACAACACCCAGCGCCAGCCCCGCCGCATCTTGGCCGAGGCGGTGGCCGACAACGTCAACGACGTGCTCAAGGGCGTCGTGCAGTTCGGCACCGGCGAGGGCGCCGACATCGGCCGTCCCGACGGCACGGCGGGCAAGACCGGCACCAGCGAGGACAACGGCGACGCATGGTTCGTCGGCTACACGCCGCAGCTGTCGACGGCGGTGTGGATGGGCTACTCCGACACCCGCTCCCGGCCCCTCCGCAACATCAAGGGCGTGGGCCAGGTCTACGGCGGGACGATCCCCGCGTCCACGTGGAAGGCGTTCATGTCCGAGGCCGTGAAGGGCATGCCCGACGCCAAGTTCCCCGCGCCCGTCGCCCTGGCCGGCGACATCGCCGCCGGGCCCCGCCGCGCCCTCGAGGAGACGCAGGTCACCACCCCGATACAGATCGTGCTCGGACCTCCGCCGACGGTGGCGCCGCTGCCCACCAACCCGTTCCCGACCTTCCCCACGGTGCCGAGGCCGACGCTCCTGCCCCTGCCCACCACACCCTTCCCGACCACGCCCACGACCCAGCCTCTTCCGACGACGCCGACGACGAGGGCGGGCTTCCCCTAGGGCCGGGTCGTGGTGGTGCCGGCCGTGGCGGCGCCCTCGGCCGTGGGCGCGGTGTTGCCGCTGCCGCAGCGCAGGACCCGCTCGCAGGCAGCTCGGATGGGGACGGCGGTGAACCGCGTGTCGGTCCCCCGCCCACCCGGGTTGTAGGCGAGCGACGTCATCCCCAGCAGCTCGCCCCGCTCGTTCACGAGCGGCGCGCCCCTGCGAACCTCGTCCACGAAGATGTTGTGCTCGATCCCCGTCTCGCTCACGGCGAGGATCACGCCTGGCGTCATCTTCTGGCCTGCCCCGCCCGCCCACACCCTGTCGCCCGCCTTGGGCTCGATCGTCGCCCACGGAAGGCTCTCGATCGACCCGCCCGTCACCAGCAGGGCCAGGTCGCGGCTCTCCTCCCACGTCCACAGCGACGCCTGACGGTTGCCGTCCAGCGTGATCCCCGGACCCGGGTTGCGGACGCTGGCCTGGACGAGCTCGAAGGACGTGAGCAGCAGCGTCTGGCCCCCGAACGACCCCACTACCAGAGCCGTGCCCGTTGCCGGATTCCCGGAGACGTCGCGGGTCTGCACGGGCCGGACGGTCGCCGCCACGCGCCGGGCCACCTCCTCCTCGGTGAGGTCCTCGGGCGGCCGGGTGGTGCTGGTCTGTCCCGCCACCGTCGTCGGGGGAACGTACGTCGCCTCGGTCTGCCCCTCGTCCTCGGGCTCCGCGATGGGCCTACTCGCGTCGACGATGGCGAAGGCGAACGTGGCTACGAAGGCGACGATCACGGCCAGGATCCCGGTCATGACGATGGCGCCGGGCGCTCCCGGCCGCATGAACGGCGGAGGCCGCCGCCGGCGGCGCTGTGGCGTCCGGGGCTCGGGCCGGGGTCGGGGAGGGGGCGGCGGAACGTCCTCGAAGACGACCGTGTCATCGGACGCGGGCGCGGGCACGAGCGGGCGCCGGGCCGGCTTCGGAGGCGCCGGCCGCGATCGCGGCCGAGGCGCAGGACGCTCGGGCCTCGCATCGACGAAGATCGGCTCCGTCGGGTCGTCCCGGGCCATGGCAGGAGAGTACAAGTGCCCGGAAGCGCAGAGCCGGGCAGGGTGTTAGAGCTAGGTGATGCTGCCCGCGCTGTTCCTCGTCTTCCTGGTGGTGCCGATCGTCGAACTGGCGGTGATCATCCAGGTCGGCCAGTCGATCGGGGTGCTCAACACGATCGTGCTGCTCCTGCTGGTGAGCGTGGTGGGGTCGTGGCTTGTCAAGCGGGAGGGCCTCGGCGTCTGGCGCCGCTTCCGCCAGCAGATGGAGTCGGGCCACGTCCCGGGCAAGGAGGTGGCGGACGGCATGATGATCATGCTGGCCGGCGCCCTGCTTATCTCGCCCGGGTTCGTCACCGACTGCGTGGGGATTCTGCTCCTGCTGCCTCCGGTCCGCGCCGCTATCCGCGGCAGCGTCCTCAAGAAGCTGACCCTCCGGGTCCAGCGCTTCTGACCCCGAAACGGCGGCCCGCTAGGAAGCCTGGCTGGGGTTCGCGGTGTCGACCATCCACGGGGTGCCGAAGCGGTCGACGCACATGCCGAAACCCTGCGACCAGAAGGTCTCGCTGAACGGCATCGTCACCGTTCCGCCCTCGGCCAGCGCGTCGAAGGCCCGCTTCGCCTCGCCCGCGTCAGGGGCGCTGTAGGCGACCTGCATGCCCCGCACGCCGTCGAAGCCGCCCGTGGGGTCGTCGGAGCCCATCAGCAGGTTGCCGTCGTAGCTCAGCGAGGCGTGCATGACCATGTCGGCGTTCTCGGCGGGAACGGGCTGCTCGCCTGGAGGGGCGTCGGCCATCGTCATGACCTGAAGATCGCCGCCGAAGATCTTCTGGTAGTTGGTGAACGCCTCGCGACAGGTGCCACCGAAGAACAGGTAGGGGTGAAAGGACATGTGATCCTCCATCTCGCCTCGATTTGGTCGCTCCTACGACGCTACGGGCGAGCAGAACTCATCGCGGCAGCGTGTCCAGGGCAGCGCTGGCGGCGGCGAGGACCCGAGCCGTGCACCCCCCCATGTCGACAGGCGGGACGAGGTCCTCGGCGATGCGGCGGGCGATCTCGGAGAACGCCGCTCCCGACGCGCTGTTCGGCGCCGCCACCGACAGCGGCCGCCCGGCGTCGTTGGCCGCACTGACGGCGGGCTCGAGCGGGATCTGCCCCACCAGCGGCGCCCCCAGGCCCTCGGCCAGCGCGGCGCCGCCACCCACGCCGAACAGCGGGTATGTCCCGCCGTGATCGCAGGTGAACGACG
>DASUXN010000113.1:0-7997 GCA_036377875.1 Acidimicrobiales bacterium | reverse complement strand
CGGGAGGAGGACGGTCCATGAGTGGCCCAAGGCTACTAGCCCTGCCGCCAATGGCCGGCGAGCAGATGCACGGGCTGCGTCAACAGGTCGACGATCGGGACGTCGCCCAGGACGGCCTCGTCGAAGACCGGCTCCCGCTCGGTGACGGCGTCGACCAGGGCGTCGTAGCGGTCGAGATAGGCGATGAGAACGGCCTGGGCCAACGCCGCGTCCAGGCAGTCGAAGAAGCGGGCATGGAGGAGGCACAGGCCGGTCACCTCGCCCTCCTTGACCTCGGGCACGATCACCACCGTCCGGCCGTCGCCACCACCGCGCGCCACCAGCACCTCCCGCAGGGTGGCGGCCCGGTGCTTGGAGCCTCGCAGGCGAGGGTCGGTGTCGGTGCGCGTAGGGATCGATGTGGCGATGCCCCCCCGGTCGACCACCCGCACGGTGGCGTCCTGGTCGATCCGGCCATCCACCTGGTAGCGGGTCCAGCCCGTCACCTCCTCGATGGCCGGTTCGAGGCCTGCCAGCGTCCGCAGCACCCGGTAGCCCAGGCGGTCGCGGGTGGCCCCTGCGGCCAGAACGGCCTGCACCAGCCGGCTCCCGTAGAGCGCCTCTTCGGAGCGGGAGATGCCCACGGTCACAGTCTTGGCCTGGTGCTTGATGGCGTCGACAGGCCGGGTCAGCTCACCGATGGCCTTGGTCAGGGCGTCGGTGAGGTCGGCGAAGAACGAGCTGGGCGTGGCCACCCGTCCCGTCTCCGCCTCGTACGCCTCCAGCCCGTCGGGAACGGTGGCATGGCGGAGGAGGTTGGCCGTGCGCAGGGCAGTGCTGGCCTCGAGGTGGCCGTCGTAACGGCCGGCCTGGAGGTCGCCCAGGAACTGGGCCGCGGGACGGGCGACCGCAGCCCGCAGGTGCTCGGCGGAGTCGATCTCGCCGTCGCCCAGCACCGACTCGACGCCGGCCCGGATCTCACGAAGCGGGCGGGCCTGGGCGTCGATGGCCAGCGCCGCCTCGTAGCCGAACAGGTGGCCGGCCATGGCGGTCAGCACGAAGGCCAGGGCCGGCTCGACCACGGGCACGGTCAGCACCTCCAGGGCGGCGTCGAAGCGCCCGGCGGTGACTCCCTCGTCGGTGATGACGATCGGGGCGGCCTTGTGGGCGCCGTAGATGGCGATCTCCTTGGCCACGTCGTCGGCATTGCCCGGCGGGAGGCCGGCGGCGCACACGAGGATCAGGGGCTCGGAGGACAGGTCGATGTGCTTCTTGTCCTCGGTGAGGTCGCAGGCGATCGACTTGTAACAGAGCTCGGAGAGCTTGATCCGCACCTCCTCGGCGGCGATGCGGTTGGCCCCGTTGCCGACGACGGCCCAGTAGCGGCGGGGCGGGGCATGGCGCTGCGCGGCGGCCGCGATCGGCGGCCGGCGCTCCAGCACCTCGGCCATGGCGGCCGGGAGGTCGCGCAGCCCAGCCAGCAGCGCGGCCGTGATCCTTCCCCGTGAGGCGTTGGCTCCGAGCTCCTCGGCCAGCGCCACGGCCAGCAGCACGCACGCCGTCACCTGGGCGTAGAAAGCCTTGGTGGAAGGGACGGCCATCTCCACGTCGCGCCCGTCGGACGTGTAGAGCACCCCGTCCACCTTCTCGACCAGATCGCTGTTGCGGCGGTTGACGATGCCCAGGACCAGGCCGCCCCGGGCCCGGACGAGATCGACGGTGCGGTTGGTGTCCGTCGTCGTACCCGACTGGCTGACGGCGACGACCAGCGTGTCGGACATGTCGTCGGCGAGCCCGAACCCCGACAGCTCCGTGGCCAGGGTCGAGTCGACCACGACGCCGGTGATCCCCGCGCCCGCCAGCACGGGGCCGAGCACGGTGGGCAGACTTTGCCCCGCCACTCCGGCCGTGCCCTGGCCGATGGTCACGATCCGGCGCACGGCGCCGCTCCGCAGCCGGGTCCGAACCACCTCGGGCAGCGTCTCCTCCCCGAGCGAGACCGACAGCCGGCCCCCGGTGGTCGTCAGCCGCCCGCGCAGGGTCTTCCGGACGGAATTCGGCGCCTCCGAGATCTCCTTCAGCAGGTAGTGCGGGTAGCCGCCCCGGTCCACGTCGCGGGTGGTGATCTCGGCGGTGCGGACGTCGTCCGGTCCGACGGGCAGCTCGGCGCCGTCGTACCCGAGGCGTCGGATGCCGTCGAGGGTGCCCGCCCCCTCGGCGTCGAGAACCAGGATCTGGCCGGGCGACGAGCCCGTCTCGCCGTCCATGCGTACGTACCGGGATGTCTCCTCCACCAGCCCGTAGGGCTCGCTGGCCACCACGTAAGCGTCCTCCGCCAGCCCCACGTACAGCGCCTGGCCGCTGCCCCGCAGGGCCAGGAGCAGCTGGGACGGGGTCTCGCCGCACGCCGCCGCCACCGCTACGGATCCTTCGAGGGCTCGAGCCGTGGTGGCGAACGCCTCTTCCTGCGACGCCCCGCCCGCCAGCCGCCGGGAGACCAGGACGGGGATCACCTTGGCGTCGGTGGTGACCTCGAGGGGCACGCTGAGACGCTCGCGCTCCTTCAGGACGGCCTGGTTGTCCACGTCGCCGTTGAGGGCGGCGACCACGTACGGCCCCGGGTCCCGGTCCTCCTCCTCCTGGTTGAGGGGGTGGGCATTTGCCTCGGAGATGATCCCCACGCTGGCCCATCGGGTATGGCCGAGCACCGTCGCCCGGGCCGACGGCGACCGCAGGGCGAGGCGCAACAGCTGGTCGGAGCGGACCGCATCCCGGAGGCGGCGGGTGTTGTCGCCCAGCTCACCGATCTCGGCCGCCGCCTTGTAGACGAAGGCCAAATGGGCCCCGGCCGCCCGCACCGCCATGGACGTGAAGAGCCGGTCGGCCGTCCGCGACGCCAGCACCTCCGCCACCTCGGGGGCGGACAGGTCCAGCCCGTGCCCCTCGACCAGCACGTGGACGCCGGCCGAGTCACGGCCCCGGACCTCGAGCCGGTCGATGCCCGACAGGGCCGCCTGCACCGACGTGTACGCCTCGATGGCGGCGAGCCCGGCGCCCGCGCCGGCCAGCTCGGCCACTTCCCGGGCGGTGCGGAGGCGGTCCTGGCGGAGGGCCCAGGCGGCGTCCTTGAGCCGGACGAGAGCGGCGTTCAGCGCCTCGATCTCCGCCGTCCCCCCCGGCAGCTCGGGGGCACCCGAGTCCAGCCATCCCTCGACCCGTGTCACCTCGGCGTCGAGGCGGTCGAGGCGGGACACGAGCGCGGCCGGAAGCCAGGCGTCGGCCAGCAGGGCGCGTACGCCCGGGACGCCCCGCAGAGCTGAGTCCACCGCCTCCGCAGCCGACGCCGCGTCGGCCATCGTGGTCAGGTCGGCGGCTGCCGCCAGGGCCGCGTCCAGCCCCGCCACGAGCGTTTCGCCCGACGGCGGCTCCCGGCGGCTGGGACGGCGAAGGACCGCGACGATGCCGCACATGGAAGTCCGAGGGTACCCGGCAGCAGCTGTTACGGCGTTCGGGCCACGCAGGCCGTCACGGCGTTCGGGCCACGCAGGCCGTCACGGCGTTGGGGCCTGCAGCGCCGGACCGGCTTATAGGCTCCGGGCCATGGCCGTGGAGGTCCAGGTCCATCGGGGGCGCTGCATCGGCACCAAGTCGTGCGTCAACGCCGCGCCGGGCGCGTTCGAGCTGGACGAGGTGGGGGTGGCCGTCGTCCGCCAGCCCAACACCGAGCCGGTGGAGGCGCTGGTCGAGGCGGCCGAGTGCTGTCCCACGGGGGCCATCACCGTGTTGGAGGACGGCCGGAAGTTGGCCTGAGAGCGGCGCCCGCCGCAGCGGGCGCGCGCCGCTCCCAAGAACTGGTCAGCCGCCGAGCCCGTACATGTCCTGCATGGACGACGGGCCGCGCTGGGGAATGGCGTGCGGCTCGAACTTCTCGGGCTTGTCGGTGATGATGGCCTCGGTCGTGAGCAGGATGCCCACCACGGAAGCCGCGTTCTGCAGCGCCGAGCGCACGACCTTGGCGGGGTCGATGATCCCGGCCGCGATCAGGTCCTCGATCTCACCGGTAGCGGCGTTCAGACCGTGCTGGGCGGGGCTGGTGTTGGCCACCCGCTGCGCCCACACCGCGCCCTCCAGGCCGGCGTTGGCCGCGATCCAGCGCAACGGCGATTCGAGAGAACGGCGGACGATGCCCACGCCGACGGCCTCGTCGCCCTCCACGTCGAGGGCGTCAATCGCGTCGCGGGCGCGCAGCAGGGCGGTGCCGCCACCGGCCACGATGCCCTCCTCCATGGCCGCCTTGGTGGCGGACACGGCGTCCTCGATGCGGGCCTTGCGCTCCTTGAGCTCGACCTCGGTGGCGGCGCCGATGCGGATGATGGCGACGCCCCCGGCCAGCTTGGCCAGCCGTTCCTGGAGCTTCTCCTTCTCCCATTGCGACGAGGCGTCGTCGAGCTGGAAGCGCACGAGGCGCATCCGCTGCTCGATCGCCTCCCGCTCCCCGAGGCCCTCGATGATCGTGGTCTCGTCCTTGGTGACCTTGACCTGGCGGGCTCGGCCCAGCATGTCGAGGGTGACCGTCTCGAGCTTGATGCCGAGGTCCTCGCTGACAACCTTGCCGCCGGTCACCACCGAGATGTCCTCGAGCAGCTGGCGGCGGCGGTCGCCGAACCACGGCGCCTTGACCGCCACCGACTGGAAAGTTCCCCGCAGCTTGTTGACGACCAGGGTGGACAGCGCCTCGCCGTCGACGTCCTCGGCCACGACCAGCAGCGGCTTTCCCGTCTGCATGACCTTCTCCATCACAGGCAAGAGCTCGGCCACCGAGCTGACCTTCTTGTTGTGGAGGAGGATGTAGGGGTCGTCGAGGATCGCCTCCTGGCGGTCCTGGTCGGTGATGAAGTTCGGCGACAGGAAGCCCTTGTCCCACGCCATGCCCTCGACGAACTCGAGCGACATGCCGACGGTGTGCTTCTCCTCGAGGACGGTGACGACGCCCTCTTTGCCGACCCGCTCCATGGCGTCGGCGATGAGCTCGCCGATCTCAGGGTCGCCGGCGGAGATGGCCGCCACCTGGGCGATCTCGGCCCGACTGTCGATGTCCTTGGCCTGGGACTGCACATGCCTGACCGCGGCGTCGACGGCCATGTCGATACCCCGCTTGAGCGACAGGGGGCTGCCACCGGCGGTGACGTAGCGCATCCCTTCCTGCATGAGGGTCTGGGCGAGGACGGTGGCCGTGGTCGTTCCGTCGCCGGCGACGTCGTTGGTCTTGATCGCCACCTCGCGTACGAGCATCGCCCCCATGTTCTGGAAGGGGTGCTCGAGGGGCGTGACCTCACGGGCGATGGTGACCCCGTCGTTGGTGACGGTGGGGGCGCCGAACTTCTTCTCCAGCACCACGTTGCGACCTCGGGGGCCGAGGGTGACCTTCACCGTGTCGGCGAGCTTGTCGACCCCCGCCTCGAGGCTGTGACGAGCGTCCTCGTCGAAGCGGAGAATCTTCGGCATGCTCAGGCGCTCTCGACGATGGCCAGGATGTCGCGACCGTTGAGGATCAGCACGTCCTCGTTGTCGAGGGTGATCTCGGTGCCGCCGTACTTGCTGTAGACGACGACGTCGCCGACCTTGACGTCCATCGGGATGATCTCGCCCGACTGCTCCGACCGCCGGCCGGGGCCTACGGCGAGGACGTCACCCTGCTGCGGCTTCTCCTTGGCGGTGTCGGGGATGACGATCCCGCTCACCGTCATCTCCTCCGCCTCGCGGGGACGGACAACGATGCGGTCGTCGAGGGGCTTGAGGTTCATTGCGGCATCGACCTCCGTGTGGCGCGTTAGCACTCTCAGGTATCGAGTGCTAACGATAGCTCGCTTGGCGCGGTCAGGCCAGCCGCAGGTTGGGGACCGCTCCCGCATCCAGGGCAGTGGGGCCGTCGGACCGGTAGCGCCACCACGCCGCCGCCGCGATCATCGCCGCGTTATCGGTGCAGAACTCTCGGCTGGGCACGAACACGTCGATCCCGTCCTCCGCCCCGGCCTCGACGATCCGGGTGCGCAGGAGGGAGTTGGCCGCCACCCCTCCGCCGATGCAGAGGCTCCTGGCGCCCGTGTCGGCGGCCGCCCGGCGGGCCTTCGCCACCAGCACGTCCACCGCCGCGGCCTGGAACGATGCGGCCACGTCGGCCACGCTGACGTCCGGGTTGTTGCGCACGTGGTTGACGACAGCCGTCTTCAGCCCGCTGAAGGAGAAGTCGTAGCCCTCGGCCAGCATGGGACGCGGGAAGCGGATGGCGTCGGGATCGCCGTCGGGGGCGAGCCGGTCGATGGCGGGACCCCCGGGGTAGTCGAGCCCGAGGAACCGGGCCACCTTGTCGTAGGCCTCGCCCACCGCGTCGTCCACCGTCGATCCGAGCAGCCGGTAGCGGCCATGGCCCTCCATGAGCACGAGCAACGTGTGGCCGCCCGATACGAGGAGCACGACCGTAGGCAGCTCGAGGTCGGGCCGTTCCAGGAACGAGGCGTAGAGGTGCCCTTCCATGTGGTTGACCCCGATGAACGGCACGCCCCAGGCCAGGGCCAGCGCCTTGGCCGCGCTGATGCCCACGAGCAGGGCCCCGACCAGGCCGGGGCCCACGGTGGCCGCCACCGCGTCGATCCCGTCCCCTTCCAGGCCCGCCTCGATCAGCACCTCCGCCACCACCGGGGTGAGCAGCTGGACGTGGGCCCGGCTGGCCAACTCCGGCACGACCCCGCCGAATCGGGCGTGGAGATCGACCTGGCTCGACACCACCGAGGACACCACCGCCGAGCCGTTGGCGACGACGGCGGCAGCCGTCTCGTCGCAGGACGTCTCGATGCCGAGGACGAAGAAGGGCTCGGCCGGAACCTCGTCGGCCGCCGCGCCCACGCTCATTCCGCCCTCCGGCCGTCGTCGACGATCGTCCTTCCCGGCACCGCCGCCTCGAGCGCGTCCAGCCGGGCGGCGTACTCGGGTTCGTTGACGTCCTCGGCCCACATGATGAGCGCATCCTCGTTGGTCTCGACGTAGTAGTTCCGGCGCACGCCGGCGGGCCGGAAGCCGAAGTGGCGGTACATCTCCTGCGCTCCCGAGTTGCTCATCCGCACCTCGAGGGTGAGCGCGGTGCCACTCCGCCGGATCGCCTCCCGGGCCGCCACCAGCAGCAGGCGGGTGCCGATCTTGCGGCGGTGCCAGTTGGGGTCGACGGCGATGGTCGTGATGTGGCCCTCCTCGCCGCTCATCATGAGGCCCACGTAGCCCACGACGAGCCCGTCCACCCGACCCACGAAGTAGGCCCGGCTGCTGCGAAGGGCCATCTCGCTCATGAACAGGCTCAGCGACCAGGGCCGGGGGTGCGTCTCCGCCTCTATGCGCAGCACCGACCGGAGGTGGCGGCGGCGCATGGGCACGACGTGCACCGTCAGCTCGGCGCCGCTCACGTCCGGCGGCTGGTCGGCGGTGCGGCGGTCGTCGCGTGCCCGGACCATCAGCGGGCGGCGCTCGCGGGGGCGCCCCGTCCCCAGCCCGCGGTGGCGTCCCAGTTGAGCTCGGCGTCGGTGCGGCGCAGGTAGAGCGGCTCCAGCTCGGAGGGGGAGACGAACTCCTCCCGGAGGGCCTTGGCGTGGGCCAGCGCCACGAGGGCGGCCGCCGAGGGGTACACGTTGGGCGGACCGGTGATGTGACCGCCCGCCACGCGGGAGAACTCGTCGGCGTAGCGGAGGGCCCCGTCACCGACCAGCAGGGCGTCCTCTCCCTTGGCGACCAGCTCCGATGCCAGGTCGTCGGGCGTCCCGACCTCGTACCCGGAGAGGTTCTGCACGCCGCCGGGCACCTGCCGGTAGCAGGCGTAGAAGACCTCACCCCGCCGGGCGTCGATCACGGGAACGATGAGCCGGGAGCTGTGGCGCACGGGAAAGGCGAGCAGGTCGAGGCTCGCCACGCCGATCATCGGCAGGCGCAGGGCCTGGGCCAGAGTCTTGGCCGTCGTCACCCCGACCCGCAGC
>DASUXN010000112.1:0-2917 GCA_036377875.1 Acidimicrobiales bacterium | reverse complement strand
ACACCGCCCACCTGGCCCGCCACTCCGGCGTTCCCCGCACCAGCACCTATCAGGTCCTCGAGGAGCTCAACCGCAAGGGTCTGGCCCAGCGGCTCTCCGTCGAGGGCCCCGCGGTGTGGTCGTCGCCGGGGCGAGAGGAGGTCTTCGACCGCCTCGACGCGGCCCAGGAGGAGCGCCTGCGCCAGCACCGCACGCGCACCGCCAACCTTCGCGAGGTCCTGGCCCGCACGTTCCCCGAGGCGCCCGAGGCGGCGGGACCGTACGTGCACGTCATCCAGGGGGCGTCACAGGTCAGCACCATCTACGAGCGGCTGCTGTCGGAGGTCCAGGAGGAGCTGCTGGTGTTCAACCGGCCGCCCTATTCGTTCCCCCGGGACCAGGTCAACGACGCCGTGCTCGACGCCCTCCGGCGGGGCGTGCGGGCGCGTGCCCTCTACCAGGAACCGCAGTGGAACGACCCCGAGGCGGAGCCCTTCCGGCGGGCCATGGCCCGCTACCACGCCGCCGGCGTCGAGGGCCGGCTGGTGGACGACCTGCCCATCAAGCTCGCTCTGGCCGACCGCAAGCTGGCGCTGCTGGCCATGACCGACCCGGTCCTTCCCGAGGTCGGCTTCCCCACGACGCTGCTGGTCGAGCACCCCGGCTTCGCCAGCCTCCAGGTCGAGGCGTTCGAGCGCCTGTGGGAGACGGCCAAGCCCATCGAGGACCAGTACCGCTCCGGCAGCCGGGCCAGCCAGGTCCTGCCCGGTTCCGTCCTGCCCGGCCCCGTCCGCCTCGCCTCCACCCGTACCGACGGCTAGCCGTCGGTACGGGTGGGGCCCGGCCGGCCGTTGACAGGCCGCGACCCGGCTCGTACCCTCGGGCTAGTTCGTAGGTTCATGCTACGAACGCAACGGCGCAGGTGGTGTGCGGTGCCGGTACTCCTCAGCCCATGGAACCACGGCGACCGGCTGGGATCGGCGCGGGCCTGGGCAGCGACGGGTGCCGAGGCCCGCGCCGTACACCACCGTCCGTGAGCCGGCCCTGATGCGGGGTGTGCGAGTCGTGCTCGTCGTCGCGCTCGCTTCCGCCGCCGCCGGGTGCGCGGCCGGGGAGCGCACGGCGGCCGAGCCGCTGCCTCCCACTCCGGCCCGGGTGCAGATCACGATGCACGACTACCGCTTCGAGATGGCCGGGGAGATACCCCGTGGGCGGGTAGTGGTCGAGGTCACCAACCAGGGGACGGTGAACCACGCCCTCACCCTCATCTCCCTTCCCGACGGCTTCCCTCCCCTCGACGAGCAGCTCCGGGGCGACGAACGCCGCGGCGCCGCCTCGGTGGCCAGGGTGCCGGCCCGGCCGCCGGGAGAGGGGTCGAAGTTCGCCCTCGACGCCCAGCCCGGCCGCTATGGACTGGTGTGCTTCGTCGCCGACGCCGACGGCCTCACCCACGGGCAGAAGGGGATGAATTTCGAGTTCAGGGTGTTGTGACGACCGTTGGAGTGGCAGCACCCTTGACAACGTCTCGCGCATAGGTGCATTCTGACAAAGGTGTTGCAGCGGGGCGCTACAACACGTACGGCGGAACGGCCGCCGAATGGCCGTCGGGGAAGGAGAACGGGTGGAGAAGCACCGCAGGGGGATCAAGGCACGCAGAGGCGTCGTTCTGGCCACGATCGGAGGCGTCGGCGTGGCCATGGCCGCGGCCTCGCTGTCTTGGGCGTGTACGCCCATCACCGGCAACACGTGGTATTCCGACGGCACGTTCGCCAAGTCCGGCCCGTCCGGCACCGTGATCACCGCATACGCCACCGGCGCCCGCAAGAACCAGGCGTTCCAGCTGGTGGCGGGCACCAGCACCACCCCGGGCCACGAGTCGCACGGCTGCATGGACATCCCGCAGGCCATCAACCCCAACATCCGCACGTCCACGGTGGAGACCGGGTTCATCGCTCCCACCACCGGGCCGGTCAACCGCGCTCCCGGCGAGTGGCAGATCTGCTTCCGGGAGACCGACGTCGGCTCGGCGACGAATCCCGTCTTCTTCACGGTCATCTGACCGAGGGCAGGGGCTCCCGGTTCGCCGGACCACGATTTCGAGCGGGCTCGCCAGGGCGAACCGCACGGCGATGACGGCGCTGGCGGCGGCGGCCGCCCTCGGCGTGGCAGGGCCCCATATCGCGGTGGGGGCGGCTGAAGGGCCGCCTCCTCCGGCCACCATCGGCGCCGACGCGCCCGCCACGGCCACCGACCTCCGAGAGCCGTCCTCGTACAACTCGCCGATGCTGCTCGCCGATCCCACCGAACCCCGCTTCGTCGCGCTCGCCCACCGTCAGGACGCTCCCACCTTCGGGTGCGGCCTGGAGGTGTCGGGCGACGGCGGCGCGAGCTTCGTCCCCGCCAACCCCGTCCGTCGGGTGCCCGAGGGCGCCGATCGCTGCTACGCCCCCGAGGTCGCCTTCGACCGCGACGGCCGCCTCTACTACCTCTTCCTCGGCCTGGCCGGGGAGGGGAACAACCCGGTGGGCGTCTACCTCACGTCCTCCACCGACCACGCCCGCACCTTCGAGCCGCCCCGCCGGATCCTGGGGCCCAGCCACTACCAGGTGCGCATGGCGATCGATCCCGACCTGGGCGAGCGCGGGCGGATCCACCTGGTGTGGCTCAAGGCGGCGTCCGACGCCGCCCTGGGGGGGCTCACACCCGACCCCAACCCGCTCTACACCGCCTACTCCGACGACGGCGGGCGCACGTTCTCGACGCCGGTGCAGGTGAGCGACCCTCAGCGGCCGCGGGTGGTGGCGCCCAGCATCGCGGTGGGCGGCGACCACGCCGTTCACGTCGCCTATCACGACCTCCAGGACGACATCCGCGACTACCAGGGCCTCGAAGGACCGGTGTGGGACGGCACGTGGTCGGTGCTGGTCACCTCCTCCCA
>DASUXN010000111.1:0-3041 GCA_036377875.1 Acidimicrobiales bacterium | reverse complement strand
CAGTCGCTCCTTGAGGTAGCGGGCGTTGAGGACGGCGGTGCGGGCGATCTCCGGCAGCCCCTCGGCGCCGTGGGCCAGGATGTAGGCGTAGGCCCGGGCCAGTACGAGGGCGTTGCCGTGCCATCCGTGGATCCGGCCGATCGACCGTTCCGGCATCTCCCAGCGGTATCGGCCCTCCTCGGCCGGGACGGGCCGGGGCACCGGGCCGGGAAGGAAGGGCGCCAGGCGCTGCGACACCGCCACCGGACCCGCTCCGGGCCCGCCGCCGCCGTGGGGGGTGGCGAACGTCTTGTGGAGGTTGAGGTGGACGACGTCGAAGCCCATGTCGCCCGGCCGGGCCTTGCCGAGGATGGCGTTGAAGTTGGCCCCGTCGTAGTAGAGCTGGCCCCCGACCCCGTGGACGAGCTCGGCCACCCGGGCGATGTTGCGCTCGAACAGGCCGAGGGTGTTGGGGTTGGTGATCATGAAGGCGGCCACGTCGGTGTCCAGCACCTTCTCCAGCGCGGCCAGGTCGACCAGGCCCTCGGGGCTGCTGGCCACGGTGGTGACCTCGAACCCGGCGAGGCGGACCGAGGCCGGGTTGGTGCCGTGGGCCGAGTCGGGGATGAGCACCCGCCGGCGCGGGCGGGCGCCCGGGTGGTCGGCGTGCCAGGCCCGCATGAGCAGCAGGCCGGTCAGCTCGCCCGCCGCCCCGGCCGGAGGCTGAAGGGTGGCGGCGGCCATGCCCGTGACCTTGCACAACGCCTCTTCCAGGTCGGCCAGCAGTTGGAGCCAGCCCTGGGCGAGGGCGGCGGGGACGGCGGGGTGCACGTTGGCCAGCCCCGGCAGCGACGCGGCGTCGTCGCACAGCTTGGGGTTGTACTTCATGGTGCACGACCCCAGCGGGTAGGCGCCCAGGTCGACCGAGTACTGGCGGGCGCTGAGCCGGGTGAAGTGGGCGACGAGGTCGCGCTCGGACACCTCGGCGATGGGTGGCCCCTCGGGCCGCAGGTGTTGGGCCGGCACCAGCTCCTCCGCCGTCCACTCGGGTAGGCCGGTGGTGCGGAAGGTGGCCGCCCGCCGGCCGGGCGAGGACAGCTCGAACAGGGTCGGCTCGGCGTCGTCCCCCATGAGGGGGATCGACGTCGCCTTGCCCCCCGCCGCCCCGCTCAACGGACCACCTTCTCGAGGGCGGCCACGTAGGCGTCGATCTCGTCGCGGGTGCGCTTCTCGGTGACGGCCACCAGCAGGCCCCCGTCGTCCAGGGCCACCCCGGCCAGGAACCCCTCCTCGGCCATGCGCTCCACGATCACGTCGGCCCCGACCGGCGCCCGCACCGCGAACTCCCGCACGACCGGCGCCTCGGCCAGCGCCTCCACGCCGTCGATGGCCAGCACCGCCTCACGGGCGTAGCGGGTGCCTCGTGCGCAGCGCACCGCCATGTCCCGCAGGCCGGCCGTGCCCAGCCAGCCCAGCTGCACGACGCACGCCACCGCGATCAGCGTCTGGTTGGTGCACACGTTGGACGACGCCTTCTCGCGGCGGATGTCCTGCTCACGGGTGCGGAGGGTGGTGACGTAGGCCCTCCGGCCCTCGGCGTCGACCGTCTCCCCCACCAACCGACCGGGCAGCCGGCGGACGTGCTCGCGGCGGGTGGCGAACAGCCCCAGGTAAGGCCCGCCGAACGACAGCGGCGTGCCGAAGGGCTGGCCCTCCCCCACCACCACGTCGGCCCCGTAGTCGGAGGGGGGCTTCAGGAGGGCGGCGGCCACGGGGTCGAGGGCCACGATCAGCAGGGCGCCTGCCTTCCGGGCCGCCTCGGCCGCGGCTGCCAGGTCCTCGATGCAGCCCAGGTAGTTCGGGTACTGGACGACCACTGCGCCCGCTCGCCCTTCGCCGGGCCAGGCCGTGACGCCACCGGCCAGCGGGACGTCGACCAGGTCGTGGCCCGTGCCCGCCGCGAAGGTGCGCACCACGTCGCGCCAGTTGGGATGCAACCCGGCCGAAAGCCAGACCGTCGGATTGCGGGCGGCGGCCACGGCCAGGTTGACGGCCTCCACGGTGGCGCTGGCCCCGTCGTAGAGAGAGGCGTTGGCCACGTCCATGCCGGTCAGGCGGGCGATGACGGTCTGGTATTCGAACAGGGCCTGGAGCACGCCCTGGGCCACTTCGGGCTGGTAGGGGGTGTAGGCGGTGACGAACTCGGACCGGAACGCCACCCGCCGCACCACCGCCGGGATCTCGTGGTCGTAGGCGCCGGCGCCGGCGAAGCAGACGAGGTCGCGCCCGGCGGGGGCGTTGGCCGCGGCCAGGGCCTCCATGCGGTCGAGGACGTCGAACTCGCTCAGGCCGGGCGCCAGGTCGAGGCCACCGGCCAGGCGCAGGGCCTCGGGCACGGCGGCGAACAGCTCGTCCACCGAATCGAGCCCGAGCGATGCCAGCATCTCGGCCACTTCGGCGTCGGTGTGAGGGACGTAGTGGCCCACGGCGCCCGCCAATCTAGGCGGCAGGGAGGCCGCCCGTTTCCCACGCCGCGCCGCTACGATTACGGGAAAGGGACCAGCGCGGCGGCCATGGGATCCATCTTCATCAGCTACCGGCGCACCGGCAGCGCCGGTTACGGCGGCAGGCTCGATTACGACCTGCGGCGTCACTTCGGGTCGACGGCCGTCTTCCGGGACATCGACGGCATCCTCCCCGGCCGCCCGTTCGCGGAGATCATCGAGCAGGCCGTCGCCGAGTCCAGTGTCGTGCTCGTGCTCATCACCGGTGAGTGGCTGGACGTCACTGACGCCGAAGGAAGGCGCCGGCTCGACCAGCCCGACGATTTCGTCCGGCGGGAGATCGAGTCCGCGCTGAACAGCGGCGTCCCCCTGATCCCCGTCCTCGTCGACGGGGCCAAGGTCCCTTCCGCCCAGGACCTGCCACCGTCCATACGCCGCCTGGGGGAGCTCCAGGGCATCGAGCTCACCGACGGGCGCTGGGAGTTCGACCTCGGCCGGCTGATCAGGGCGCTGGAGGTGCACGTCGGCCCGGTGGAGCAGGCCACAGCCCCCACCATC
>DASUXN010000110.1:0-2227 GCA_036377875.1 Acidimicrobiales bacterium | reverse complement strand
GCTCCGGGCCTTGTCCACCTCGGGCACGTTGACCAGCACCTGCGGCAGGCGGGTCATCGCGCCCGCGAGCTCCTGCAGTGAACGGCCGGTGAAGGCCATCCGCTCCAGGACGTGGAGCGCGGTGAGGATTCCGTCACCGGTGGTGGCGTGGTCCCGCATGATCACGTGCCCGCTCTGCTCGCCGCCGAGGTTGAAGCTGCCGGCGTTCATCTCCTCGAGGACGTAGCGGTCGCCGACCTTGGTCTGCTTGACCTCGATGCCCGCAGCCTGCATGGCGTGCACGAACCCGAGGTTGCTCATCACGGTGGCGACCACGGTGTCGTGGGCGAGCCTGCCCTGCTCCTTGAGGGCCTGCCCGAGGATGCAGAGGATCTGGTCGCCGTCGACGACGTTGCCCTCGTGGTCGACGGCCAGGCAGCGGTCGGCGTCGCCGTCGAGGGCGAAGCCGACGTCGGCGCCGTCCTTGACCACGGCCTCCTGGAGCGACGAGAGGTGGGTGGACCCGCAGTCCTCGTTGATGTTGAGCCCGTCGGGCTGGGCGTGGATCGCGGTCACGTCGGCGCCGGCGTCCTGCAGGGCGCGGGGCCCGGCCTCGGAGGCGGCGCCCTGGGCGCAGTCGAGCACCACGCGCAGGCCGGTCAGGGGCCGGGTCGTGGTGCGGATCAGGTGGGCGGTGTAGTCACTGACCGCGGCGTCGTACGTCGCGATGCGGCCGACCGCCCCGCCGGTGGGCCGGTCCCAGGGCTGGTTCAGCCGCTCCTCGATCGCCACCTCGATGGAGTCGTCGAGCTTGACCCCGCCACGGGCGAGGAACTTGATGCCGTTGTCGGGCATCGGGTTGTGGGAGGCGCTCAGCACCACGCCGAGGTCGGCCTCCAGCAGGTCGGTCAGGAAGGCCACCCCGGGGGTGGGCAGCACCCCGAGCAGCAGCACGTCCACGCCGGCGGAGGCCAGCCCCGCCACGACCGCGGCCTCGAGGAACTGCCCGGAGATGCGGGTGTCCCGGCCCACCACGGCGCAGGGGCGATGCCCCTCGAACTCGCCACGGTCGGCCAGGACATGGGCCGCGGCAACGGAAAGGTCCAGGGCCAGGTCCGCGGTCAGATGACCGTTGGCCAGGCCCCGGACCCCGTCCGTGCCAAAGAGCTTCGGCATGCCGATGCCGGGGAGCCGATCAGCGCTTGCTGAACTGCGGCGCCTTGCGGGCCTTCTTGAGGCCGGCCTTCTTGCGCTCGATCACGCGCGCGTCGCGGGTGAGCAGCCCGGCCTTCTTCAGGGTCGGGCGGTTGGCCTCGAGGTCGATCGCGTTGAGGCAGCGGGCCACACCGAGGCGCAGCGCGCCGGCCTGGCCGGTGATGCCGCCGCCGTGGATGCGGGCGATGACGTCGAAGCGGCCCTCGAGCTGGGTCGTCACGAAGGGCTCGTTGACGACCTGCTGGTGCAGCTTGTTCGGGAAGTAGGAGTCCAGCGTGCGGCCGTTGACGGTCCACTGGCCGGTGCCGGGCACCAGGCGGACGCGGGCGACGGCCTCCTTGCGGCGGCCGGTCGCGGCAGCCGGGGCGATGGTCGCGGGACGGGCGGGAGTGTCGGCCGACGGGGCGCTCTCCGAGCTGTAGGCCACACCCTCCTCGTTGGTCTGGAAGGTCTCCTCGACCTCGCCCTCGACGGTCACGGTCTCGTTCGATTCAGTCACGATTTCCTCTGATCCTTCTGCGATTACTGGGAGATCTGCTTGATCTCGAACGGAACGGCCTTCTGGGCCTGGTGCGGGTGCTCGGGGCCCGAGTAGACCTTGAGCTTCTTGAGCATCTGGCGGCCCAGGCGGTTCTTGGGGAGCATGCCCCAGACGGCCTTCTCGACGGCCTTGCGGGCGTCCTTCTGGAGGACCTCGCCGATCGGTGTGGCGCTGAGGCCGCCCGGGTAGCCGGAGTGGCGGTAGGCCATCTTGG
Organism: Acidimicrobiales bacterium; assembly: GCA_036377875.1. Taxonomy (GTDB): domain Bacteria; phylum Actinomycetota; class Acidimicrobiia; order Acidimicrobiales; family AC-14; genus JBFMCT01. The sequence continues at coordinate 278 of DASUXN010000110.1, read as the reverse complement.
TGGTCTTCTTGGTGCCGGAGAGGGCGACCTTCTCGGCGTTGACGATGATCACGAAGTCGCCGGTGTCGACGTGCGGCGCGAAGATCGGCTTGTGCTTGCCGCGGAGGAGGTTCGCGGTCTGGACGGCGAGGCGTCCGAGGACCACGTCGGTGGCGTCGATGACGTGCCACTCACGCTGGATGTCAGCGGGCTTCGGGCTGTACGTGCGCACGAAAGTAGCCTTCTTCGTTCGTTGGGCCCGACGAGAGGTCCTCACCGGGTGGGGTACTGCGGCTTCT
>DASUXN010000109.1:0-7324 GCA_036377875.1 Acidimicrobiales bacterium | reverse complement strand
CGGGCGGCGGACCGGCGGCCAGCTCCGCCATCAGGGCGTTCATCCGCTTGAGGTTCTTGAAGTGGATGGCGTGCACCAGGCCGATGGCGACGATGTAGAGCGTGAGCGACAGGGTGATCCACAGGTCGCTGAACTTGACGGCGTCGTCGCTGACCAGCACGAGCACGATGCCGAAGATCGGAACCGCGTAGATGAACCACTCGGCGTACTTGGAGATGACGTTGAACGTCGCCTCGGCGATGGCCAGGCCCTCCTTGCCGCGCCGGGCCTTGGCCTGGGCGCCGAAGGCGGGAGCCAGCAGCGTCGGCCCGAACCCGGCGATCGCCGCCATCAGGTGCAACACGAGGACGAACTTGTAGATCCCACTGTTCACGCCCATGGGCGGACGATAGCTGGAGGCGGCCCCCCGGGGGCGGGCCCGCGAGAGGCCCGCCCAGCAAGCACGGCCGGGCGTGGGGCAGGGGCCCCCACGCTCCGGAGGAGGGCGGGGATGGGGCCCCGCCCGGGGGCGGGCCCGCGAAGAGGCCCGCCCGGCAAGCACCGCGCTAGTTTTCCGCCGCCATGGTGACGAACCCGCCGCCCGACCTCGTGCTGACTCCGATCAACGGGGTGGGACGGCCCGTGCGAGGGTGGCTGACGACGTTCCACCTGTTCGTCGTGGCGGTGGACCCCGCCAACCAGCGCAGCGCCTGGCTGGTGCCCACCGCGGCCCGAATACTGTCGAACTACGACCAGGCCGACTGCCGGGTGGCGTGGCTGGTGGCCGGCCACCCCGAGGACGCCCGCCGCCTGCTCGGCCGCTGGGCCAAGGACATCTTGACCTTCGTGGATCCCGACATGGTGGCGATCCGGGCGTTCGGACTCACCAGCCTCCCGGCCGCCGTCCACCTGGGCATGGACGGCAACGTGGCCAACGTGGCCGAGGGCTGGGACCCGCCCGCGTGGCGGGCGCTGACCCAGGAACTGTCCCGGATCGTGGGGTGGAGCCACCCGCTCATCCCCGGTCCCAAGGACCCCGCCCCTTTCGAGGGCGCGCCGCTCCCGCCGGGATAGCGGGAACGACGCAGGGGGGAAACGCCCCGGTTCAGCCTCCGGACTGAGCCGTTACGTCGCCGGGGGTGAGGGTCAGGGCCGCCAGCACCAGCAGAGCGGTGGGAGCGGCCCGGAGGTCGCCGGCGATCCAGGTCTCCCTCTGAACAGCCTGTACCCCGTCGGCCACCGAGCGGGGACGTACCCGCCGGCGCCGCAGCTCCGTGGCCAGCATCGGTCCGTCTACAACCATGGGACGGCCTCCCCGCACCTCACCGTCCAGAAGCCTCACCCCTCCGTCCTGTGGAGCACAAGAAGGGAAAAGCTGGGCACAACCCATGCCGGTCTGTGGATCAGGCGCCGCCCGGGTTGGTCATGGCGGCCACGTCGAGGGCGCGATCGAGGGCGGCGGCGTCCATCAGGCCCCGTTCCAGCACCACTTCCCGCAGCGTGCGGCCCTCCGCCATGGCCTGGTGGACGACCGACGCGGTCACGTCGTAGCCGAGGTGAGGGGCCAGGGCGGTGGCGATGGCGGGCGACGACTCGGCGAAGCGGCGGCAGCGCTCGACGTCGGCCTCGATGCCTCGCACACAGCGACGGGCCAGGGCCCGGCTGGCGGCGGCCAGGACGCGGATGGAGTGGAGGAGGTTGCGGGCGATCACTGGTACGGCGACGTTGAGCTCGAGGGTGCCGGTGGTGCCCGCGAAGGCCACGGCGGCGTCGTTGCCGATCACCTGCGCCCCCACCTGGACGACGACCTCGGGGATCACCGGGTTGACCTTGCCGGGCATGATCGAGCTGCCCGGCTGGAGCTCGGGCAGGCGGATCTCGGCCAGGCCGGTCACCGGCCCGCTCGACAGCAGGCGCAGGTCGTTGGCCACCTTGACCAGGGACACGGCCACCGTGCGCAGCGCGCCGGACGCCTCGACCAGGGCGTCGCGTGCCCCCTGGGCCTCGAAGTGGTCACGGGCCTCGGTCAGGGGCAGGCCCAGGTCGCCGGCCAGACGGGCGATCACCGCCGCTGCGAACCCCGCCGGGGTGTTGATGCCGGTGCCCACCGCCGTGCCACCGAGGGGCAACTCCCCCACCCGGCCCAGGCAGCCCTCCACCCGTTCGATTCCGTGCTCCACGGCGGCCGCATAGCCCCCGAACTCCTGCCCGAGGGTGACGGGCGTGGCGTCCATGAGGTGGGTGCGGCCCGCCTTCACCACGCCGGCCAGCTCGGCCGACTTGTCCCGAAGGGCCGAGGCCAGCTCGTCGAGGGCGGGTACCAGATCGGCGGTGAGGCCGACCAGGGCGGCGAGGTGCACGGCCGACGGGAACACGTCGTTGGACGACTGCGAGGCGTTGACGTGGTCGTTGGGATGGACGGGCCGCCCGAGCCGCTCGGCCGCCAGGTGGGCCAGCACCTCGTTGACGTTCATGTGGGTGGACGTGCCCGAGCCTGTCTGGAACACGTCGATGGGGAACTGGTCGGCCCGCTCGCCGGCGGCCACCTCGGCCGCGGCGCCGGCGATGGCGGCAGCCACATCCTCGTCGAGCACACCCAGGCGGGCGTTCTCGGCGGCGGCCGCGCCCTTGATGCGGGCCAGGGCCCGGACGACCTCGGCGGGCATGCGCTCGCCGGAGATGGCGAAGTTCTCCACCGCCCGCTGGGTCTGCGCTCCCCAGGCCGCGTCGGCAGGCACGGCGATCTCGCCCAGAGAGTCCCGCTCCATCCTTGGCCCGGTCATGGGGCGGAAGTTAGCGGAGAGCTTGCAGGGGCTCTTGTCCAGGGTTACGGTCTGCGCCGAACCGACCCCGAAGGCAGTGAGGTTTCCGCTTGACCCCACGGCACCGAGGAGGGCTCGGCGTTCTCGTCGGGATCGCTCTACTGATCCCCGTCGTCGCTCCTCCTGCGGCGTTGGGGCAATCCGCCGACGACAAGCGGGCGGAGGCGGCCCGCATCCAGGCCGAGCTCGACGCCCAGGGCGAACGGATCAGCATCGCCGCCGAGCGGTTCAACCGGTCCCAGCTCCACCTGAACCAGGTGCGCTCCTCGCTGGCCAAGGCGGAGACCGACTTCGAGCGTTCCAACGAGCGCATGAACCAGGTGAAGGGCCGGTTGGCCCAGGCCGCGGTGGCCGCCTACGTGCACGGCGGCACCACCGCCACCCTCAGCCGCCTGGCCCGCAGCGGCAGCTCCGACGACTTCATGCTCCGCCGCCAGTACCTCCAGATCGCAGCCAGCGACCAGCGGGCCATCCTGGGCGAGTTGCGGGCCGCCCGGGAGGACCTGACCACGCTCCGCTCCCGGCTGGACGGGGAGGAGAAGGCGGCCGCCACCGCGGCGGGCGAGGCCGACGCCCTGCGGCGGGAGGCGATGGCCGCCGAAGACGGCCAGCGGGCGATCCTGGGACGGGTCCAGGGCGAGATCGCCACCCTCGTGGCCGCCGAGGACGCCCGCCGCCGCCAGGAGGAGGCAGCCCGCGCCCCCGTCCCTGCCCCCGTTCCCTTCGCCGACGCCCCCACGACGGCTCCCGCGGCGCGCCCCGCCGCCCCGGCCGCGGGCGGGTCCCCGGCCACCACCGCCCCTGCGCCGGCCGTCACGTCGGCGCCGCCGCCGTCGTCCAAGGCCGCCATCGCGGTCCAGACCGCGATCGCCCAGATCGGCAAGCCGTACGTCTACGGGGGCTCGGGCCCCGACAACTTCGACTGCTCGGGCCTCACCGCCTATGCGTGGAAGGCGGCCGGCGTCTACCTGTCCCACTCCGCCTACAACCAGTACTTCGAGACGACCCGCGTGCCCGTCGACCAGGTCCAGCCCGGTGACCTGCTGTTCTTCGGCAAGGACGGGGTGGAGAGCATCCACCACAACGCCATATACGTGGGCGACGGCCAGATGGTCGAGGCGTCCCAGACGGGGGTGCCCATCCGCTACCGCGGCTGGCGGGCCGGTGATCTGGTCGGAGCGGGAAGACCCGGGTAGAGCGCCCGCCACCGTTCTCTAGCGGTACACCCCGTTGTGGCCCACGTTGTAGCGGCCGGGCTGGGGGAAGAAGGCCACGCCGTGGGCGCCTGCGCCCGTCGGGATGACCTTGATGACGGCCCCGGTGGTGGTGTCAACGACCGACACGCTGCCGTGGAACCGGTTGGAGTACCAGAGCTGGGTGCCGTCGGTGGAGACCTGGAGCATGTCGGGGCTGCCGCCCACCCGCCACGTCTCGGCGACGGCGCGGCTCTCGACGTCGATGACCGACACAGATCCACCCAGGCGGTTGCTCACGAACAGGCGCTTGGTGTCGCGGCTGTAGTTCAGCCCGTGGGCGCCGGTGCCGGTGGGAAGGAATCCGATCTCGGTCATCGACTCGGGGTCGATGATGTGGACGCCGTGGCGGCCCTGGTTGGCCACGAAGAAGACCGAGCCGTCGGGAGACATCTTCACGTCGATGGGCAGGCCCCCGACGTACATGACGCCGGCGACCTCCATCTTCTCGTTGTCGACCTTCACCACGTGGCCGCTGAACTCGTCGCTGGCGATGAGGTACCGGCCGTCGGCCGAGAAGTCCAGGTGGTCGACGCCCGAGCCGGGGATGGGGACGCTCTTGATGAGCTTCCACGTGTTCGGGTCGCGGTAGTCGAGGCGCTGGAGGCGCTCGGCCACCACGATGGCTTTGCTCCCGTCGGGCGTGAAGTACAGGTTGTACGGGTCGATCATGTCGAACTTGTCGACGACCTTGCCGCTGCGGGGGTCGATGACCTGCAGCGAGTTGCCCGAGGTGTTGTTGACGTAGAGCTTGGTCATGTCCCACGAGGCGGTGACGTGGTGGGGCACGAACCCGGTGGCGTAGGTGGCGATGACCGACATGGTGGAAGGGTCGATGACGCTCAGGGTGTGGGCGTCGCTGTTGGGGACGTAGACCCGCACGGGCATGTCGGCGAGAGCGGGGCTGACGGGGCCCATGGTGGCGGCCAGCACGTTGGGCGTCGCCGAGGGTGCATCGCCGGGCAGGGCAGGACCGGCGGGCGGCGGCGGCTGGGGCCCGATCTGAGGAAGGGCGGGCCCGGCCCGACGTTGCCCGTTCTCGTCGAGCAGGGGGGAGAACGTGGCCGGCGGGGCGGGGGCGGATCGGGCCAGCCCGGCCGAGGCCAGGCCGTCGGGGAGGCGGACGCCACGGGGCAGGTTGGGAGCACGGTCGGAGACGGTGGGGCGCGGGCCGGTGGAGACCTCGTCCCCCAGGTCCGTCCCAGCCGTGGTCCCGCACGCCGAAGCCGCCAGTGCAACCGCCACGAGTCCGACGGTGAATGCCCGTCTCATCAACACTCGCCGGGCAGTCTACCGTTCGCCCGTGTCCCGGCCCTACGTTTCAGTAGTGGGTGGATCCGCTGCCGCAGGCGACGCCTGCGCCGCCGCCGAGGAGGTCGGGCGGGCCCTGGCCGAAGCCGGGGCGGTGGTCGTGACCGGCGGTCTCGGCGGGGTGATGGAGGCGGCGTGCCGGGGCGCCAAGGCGGGAGGCGGCACGACGGTGGGCATCCTCCCCGGCAACGACCGCTCAGCCGCCAACCCCTTCGTGGACGTGGCCCTGCCTACGGGCATGGGCGAGGGTCGCAACGTCCTGGTCGTGCGAGCGGCCGACGCCCTCGTCACCCTCGACGGCGAGTTCGGCACCCTGTCGGAGATCGCCCTCGCCCTGCGCCTCGGCAAGCCCGTCATCGGTCTGGACTCGACGTGGAACCTGTCCGCACCCGACCGCCCCGACCCCATCGTGCGGGCCGCCACGCCCGCCGAGGCCGCCGCCGAGGCCCTCCACCGAGCCGCCAACGGGGGAACTGTTCGCCCTTGACCACACAGGGTGTGGCCAGCTGCGAACGGTTCTACATGACCGGCGCCAGTCGCGGGTTGGGGCGGAGGCGCCGGCCGACCTTGGCCATCGGGCGGCCGTCGATTTCGACCACGTCGGCGGTGAAGTCGCGACTGCCCTTCAGCAGCCACGACCCCACCGCATAAGCGTCGACAGGGGCGCCGGCCGCCTCGAAGGCGGTGATGCGGGCCGGGTCGAAGCCGCCCGAGACGATGATCTTGACGTGCCCGAAGCCCTCGCCGTCGAGGGCCTCTCGCACCATCCGGACCAGCGGGATGTTCACCCCCGTAGGCGGGAAGTCGCCCATCAGGTCGGCCGTGATCGACCGGTCGACCATGGTGTCGGCCGTGTCCAGGCGAACACCCCACAGCCCTTCGCAGGCCCGGGCGCAGGCCAGCGAATCGGCCACGCAGTCGTTGTTGAAGTCGGTGAGGGCCACCAGGTCCGCTCCGGGGACGTGGCGGGCGAAGGCGGCCAGGGCGGCGGCGGTGTCACCCCCGTAGGCGGCGATGAGGGCGTGGGGCATGGTCCCCAAGCCTTCGTCGCCCCACCATGCGGCCATGGCGTCGGTGCAGACCCCCCGCGCGCCGCCCACGTGGGCCGCCCATCCGTCGCCCCCTTGGGTGGCGAAGTGGTCGAAGCGGTCGGAGAAGAACAGCAGGGGCTTACCGCCGGCGGCCGTCACCACCTCGGCCACGTTGGTCGCGACCCTCGTGCGCCGGGCCAGCACGCCCAGGTAGACCGACTCGAGGTGGGCGAACAGGTGAAGCGGCCCGGTGACGGTCATCACCGTCTCCCACGGCTCGATGCGGTCGCCCTCGTAGAGGGCGGCGACCTCGAGATCGTCGAAGCCGGGCCGCCACAGGTCGTCGAGAACCGCCTCCCACTCGTACTGGCGCAGGCGGGCCTCGGCGGCGGCGAAGCGGTCGGTCAGGCGGCGGGCCCGCGCCTCCAGCCGGTGGTCGAGCCACGCCCGGAAGGCCGCTTGGGCACGTGCCGGGTCGGCCCACGACCCCGCGCCGATGCGAAGGATGGCGAGCGCCTCGTCGATCCCGCACAGCAGCGACTGCCCCCGCTGGAAGACCTGCACGGTGGCCACCGTGCCCGGGCGCTCGGCCTCGAGGATGGTCTTGGTGCGGTTGAAGTAGACCGCCGAGCGGTAGCCGATGCGCAGTTCGGGAACCGGCAGCTCGAAGACTTCGGTCCCCAGGCGCTCGCTCATTCCGTCTTGCGGAGCACGACCAGGGACCGGGCCTCGAGGTCGAAGTCGTCCCCCGCGTTGAGGAGGACACCCTCCAACAGCCCAGGGGCGGGAGCGGTGTAGCCGATGGCCGTGTCCACGACCAGCTCGTAGGTCTGCGCCCACTTCTCGTCGGGCAGGCGGAACCGGGTGTTCTGGTGGCCGCCGTTGAGCAACACGAGATAGCTGTCGTCCACGAGCCGCTCGCCCCTTG
>DASUXN010000108.1:0-5437 GCA_036377875.1 Acidimicrobiales bacterium | reverse complement strand
TCGAGGTCGATCTCGAACGGCTGGGGCGAGTCCTGCTCGCCGGGAAGGGCGCCGTGGTGGCCAGAGGCCCGCAGGCCCCGGAGCTCGATCCGGTCGGTCAAGCTCCGTCGGGCGCCGGCGTGGGTGCCTGAGCGGGCGCCGGCGCGGGTGCGGGACCCGGAGCGGGCCCAGCGCTTGCCGCCATCGCCCGGGCGAGAGCCACCAGCTCGCGGCCGGGCGGGCCCATTTGCCGGCTGTTGATGCGTTCCACGATGGATATGGCCTGGGCCGGCGACTTCACCAGCCCCGACCAGACCAGGTACCCGGCCACGACGCCCTGGAGGCGGTCGCCCAGCTCCTCCTGGTGCAGCAGGATCTTCTCGCCCGCGGCGTGCCACTGCCGTAGGCGCCCGTACAGGTCCTCGAGGATGGGCCGGGGCTCGTCGTGGAGGCCGAGGGGGATGTGCTCGTAGACGACCTTGAGCTCGTCGTAGGCGTGCAGGTTGTGGGTGGACGTGAGGAGAGAGACGACCCGGGTGAAGCCCTGCTCCCGCAGCCAGATGATCTCCTCCTGGCGGCGAACCCGGCGATGCGTGCGGGCGTAGCCGCCCGGCCGCTCGCTGACGGCCAGCCGGTCCTTGATGATCCACGCGAAGTTGCGGGGGACGATTCCCTGCGCCCACTTGCTCTTCACCGGGCTGCCACCTCCGCGGCGCCGACCAGCCGGACGGCCTCGACGGTGGCGGCCACGTCGTGGACCCGCACCATGGCCGCGCCCTGGGCCAGGGCCCACACCGCGGTGGCGACCGATCCCTCCAGCCGGTCGTCGACCGGCGCGCCGCCGGCCAGCTTCCCGAGGAACGACTTGCGGCTCGTGCCGACCATCACCGGAATGCCGGTGGCCACCAGCACGCCCAGGTGACGCAGCAGGGAAAGGTTGTGGTCGATCGTCTTGCCGAATCCGATGCCGGGGTCGATCCACACCTCCTCGACACCCGCCTCCCTCGCCGCCACCGCCCGGTCGAGCAGGAAGGCGCGCACCTCGGCCACCACGTCGTCGTAGTAGGGCTCGGCCTGCATGGTCCGGGGCTGACCCTGCATGTGCATGGCGACCCAGCCCGTGCCGCACGCGGCGGCAACCTCCCACAAGGAGGCCGATACGTCGTTGACAAGGGTGGCCCCCGCCCCCGCAGCCGCTTCCGCTACCGCGGCCTTGCGTGTGTCGACCGAGACCCGAACGTGGGGAGCCAGGGCGGCGATCACGTCGACCACCCGCCGCACCTCCTCGGCCACGCCGACCGGCTCCGCGCCCGGCCGGGTGCTCTCCCCGCCCACGTCGACGATGTCCGCCCCGGCCGCCACCATGTCCAGCCCGTGTGCGACGGCTGCGGAGGGATCGATCCACCGGCCGCCGTCGGAAAAGGAGTCGGGGGTGACGTTCAAAACCCCCATGACCAGCGGCCGCATCGCCCTCATCCTACCGGCGCAAACCTCCTGCTCAGGCCCTTTCGAGCCCGAAAACACGGCGAAAAACCGGTCGATCTACCGGCGGATGAACTCCATCGCTTCGCTGCGGGTGGCCACGCTGTCCCGAAAGAGCCCCCGCACGGCCGAGGTGATCGTCGTCGTACCCGGCTTCTGGACGCCCCGCATCGACATGCACATGTGCTCGGCCTCGATGACCACGAGCACGCCCCTCGGGTCGAGGCTACGCACCATCTCGTCGGCTATCTGGGTGGTGAGCCGCTCCTGGACCTGAGGCCGGCGAGCGTAGGACTCGACGAGCCGGGCGATCTTCGACAGGCCGGTGATGCGCCCGTCGGCATTCGGGATGTAGGCGACGTGGGCCCGGCCCAGGAACGGGGCCAGGTGGTGTTCGCACATGGAATACAACGGGATGTCCTTGACCATCACCATCTCGTCGTGCTCGGCCGCGAACGTGACGGCAAGGTGCCCGTCGGCGTCGGCGTGCAGACCGGAGAAGATCTCGCCGTACATGTCGGCCACACGTTCGGGAGTGCGCTCCAGCCCCTCCCGGTCGGGGTCCTCGCCGATCGCCTCGAGGATCTCCCGGACCGCCTTGGCGATTCGGGCCCGGTCGACCCCGCCCTGTCCCGGTTCTGCCACTACGACTGGCCGACGGGCCGCACCCGGCGGGCGTCACCCGACGTCCGGGACGGCCGCTCGGCGACATCGCCCAGGATCTCCATGACCTCGGGCGTGTCGAGGGTCTCCTTCTCGATCAGGGCCTGGGCCAGGTTGTCGAGGGTCTTGCGGTGGGTGACCAGGATCTCGCGGGCCTCGTCATGGGCCTCTTCGATGAGCCGGCGGACCTCGGCGTCGATCTTGGCCGCCACGTGGTCGGAGTAGTTCGGCTGGTGGCCGATGTCGCGGCCCAGGAAGACCTCACCGTTCTTCTGACCGAGCTGCTGGGGGCCGATCTCGTCGGACATGCCGTACTCGGTGACCATGGCCCGGGCGATCTGGGTGGCCTTCTCGATGTCGTTCTGGGCGCCCGTCGTGGGGTCCTGGAAGATCAGCTCCTCGGCTGTACGCCCGCCCAGCAGCATGGCCAGCTGGTCGCGCAGCGCCGACCGGGTGACCAGGTACTTGTCCTGGGTCGGCAGGGCGAGAGTCCAGCCCAGGGCCCGACCCCGGGCGATGATCGAGACCTTGTGAATGGGGTCGGCGTGGGGCAGGGCGTGGCCGACGAGGGCGTGGCCGCCCTCGTGGTAGGCGATCACCCGCTTCTCCTCGTCGGAGATGAGCCGGGACTTGCGCTCCGGACCGGCGATGACGCGGTCGATCGCCTCCTCCAGCTGCGGCATCCCGATCTCCTTGAACCCCCGCCGGGCGGTCAGCAGGGCTGCCTCGTTCATGAGGTTGGCCAGGTCGGCGCCGGTGAACCCAGGGGTGCGCCGGGCCAGCACGTCGATGTCGACGCCTTTGGCCAGCGGCTTACCGCGCCCGTGGACGTTGAGGATCGCCTTGCGGCCCTCCAGGTCGGGGCGGTCGACGACGATCTGGCGGTCGAAGCGGCCCGGCCGGAGCAAGGCGGGGTCGAGGATGTCCGGACGGTTGGTGGCGGCGATGAGGATCACGCCCGCCCGGGTGTCGAAGCCGTCCATCTCGACGAGCAGCTGGTTGAGAGTCTGCTCCCGCTCGTCGTGGCCGCCGCCCAGTCCGGCGCCGCGGTGGCGGCCGACGGCGTCGATCTCGTCGACGAACACGATGGCCGGGGCCGACGCCTTGGCCTGCTCGAACAGGTCGCGCACCCGGCTGGCGCCCACGCCGACGAACATCTCCACGAAGTCGGAGCCGGAGATCGTGAAGAACGGCACGCCCGCCTCACCCGCCACGGCCCGGGCCAACAGCGTCTTGCCCGTGCCCGGCGGGCCGAACAGCAGCACGCCCTTGGGGATCTTGGCGCCCATCGACTGGAACTTTGCGGGCGACTCGAGGAATTCCTTGATCTCCTGTAGCTCCTCCACCGCCTCGTCGGCGCCGGCCACGTCGGCGAAGGTGACCTTGGGCTGGTCCTTCGAAACCTGCTTGGCCTTGGCCTTGCCGAACTGCATCACCCGGTTGCCGCCGCCCTGCATGGTGTTCATGACGAACAGGAACACGCCCACGAGCAGGACGAACGGGAGCAGCGTCTGCAGCAGCGTCCACCACAGCGGGTCCTTCTGGTGGTCGACCTTGACGTCCACCCCGGCCTGGCGGAGCTGAGCCATCACCGCGGGGGCGTCCTCGCGCACATACGTCGTGCGGAACTTGGTGCCGTCGGTCAGCTTGCCGGAAATGGAGCCGTCACGGTCGGAGACGGTGGCCTCCTCGACGAGTCCGGCGGCCAGCCTGCGCTCGAACTGGTCGATGCGGAACTTCTCGCGGTCACCGTCGCCGCGCAGGATGCCGGTGCCCACCAGCAGGACGACGAGCGCCATCGCCACCCAGAACGGCGCGCTGCGGACGAGCTTCTTCATCGGACGGCCCTCACGAGGGACCCAGGGTACCGCCCCTCCGGAGCTCCGCCGCCTCGGTCAGGCGCCCGCGTAGACGCAGACGTAGGGCAGGTTCCGGTACCGCTCGCCCGCGTCCAGGCCGTACCCGATAACGAAGTCAGGCGGGATGCGAAAGCCCACGTAGCGCAGGCCGGGGTCCTTCTGTTGAAGCCCCTCCCGCAGTAGCAGGGCGCACACCTCGAGCGACGCCGGATTGCGGGCCTTCAGGTTCTTGCGCAGGTAGGACAGGGTGAGACCGCTGTCCACGATGTCCTCGACGAGGATCACATGGCGGTCGGTCAGGTCGAGGTCGAGGTCCTTCACGATGCGGACGACGCCGCTGGTCTTAGTCGCGCTTCCGTAGGACGACACGGCCATGAAGTCGAACTCGACGGGCAGGTCGATGGCACGGGCCAGGTCGCTCATGAACACGAACGCCCCCTTGAGCACGCCCACCAGCAGGGGCGCCCGGTCGGCGTAGTCGGCCGTGATCTCCTTGCCCAACTCGGTGACCCGGGCCCGGAGCTGGTCCTCGGTGACCACCACCGGACCGAGGTGGGGATCTTCCTCCCGCCCGTCCTCGCTCATCAGCCGCAAACCGTACCGGAGCATCAGGAAAGGCTCAGGCGGCCTCGGCTGCGGACGACCCGCCGGCCGCCGCCCACGTCGGTGGCGCGGACCTGCCCGCGCGCCACGGCCAGCACGCGCTCGACGGTGGCCAGGTCGGGCGGGTACCCGGAACCGGCCAGCCAGCGCCGGACGGCGCGGCGGCCGAGGGCGACGGGCGCCGCGGTCACGGCACGGGCGTCGGTCGGATCGAGGCCGGCAGCCAGGGCGTCGAGCAGGGTGGCCTCGTCCCGCAGAGTCCCGGCCTGGCGGGCCAGCAGGGGTGCCACGTCGCGCTCGGCGATGGCGTCGAGCAGCGGCAACAGCTCCGCCCGCACCCGGTTGCGCCGGTGGACGGGGTCGGCGTTGGAGGGGTCCTCGACCCACGCCAGGCCCAGGTGGGCACACAACTCCCGGGTCTCCGACCGCCGTAGGCCGAGCAGGGGGTGCCCGTCGGCCGCCATCCCCGCCAGTCCGTCCAGACCCGAACCCCGCAGCAGGTTGAGCAGGATCGTCTCGGCCTGGTCGTCGGCGGTATGGCCCGTCAGCACCCCCGCGGGCAATGCCGCGTAGCGCGCCTCCCGAGCCCGCGCCTCCAGGTTGGGACCGGTGCGGACCACCACCGTCACCGCCGAGAACTTCGCCCCGAACCGCTGGGCGGCGGCCCTAACCACCTCCGCCTCGGCCGCCGATCCGTCGCGCAGACGGTGGTCGACGTGGATGGCGGTGACTTCGCAGCCGGCGGCTCGGGCCAGGACCAGCAATGCCAGCGAGTCGGCCCCACCCGACACGGCACACGTCACGGCGGTACCTGCGGGGGGGAAGGTGCACCGCCGCAGCAGGTCGTCCAC
>DASUXN010000107.1:0-2645 GCA_036377875.1 Acidimicrobiales bacterium | reverse complement strand
AAGGTGCCGTCGATGGTACCGGCTCGCGGCGATCGACAGTCATCGGTTCGGGCGGGATCAGCGTGGCCAGCAGGGTGGAGAGCGCCTCGGCGGGGTCGGCCTTGCCCCGCAGCGGCACGACCAGCTGGCCGATCTCCTCCTTGTAGACGGCGTCCCGCAGCAGCCGCTGGAGTCGGATGCGCTGGCTGGTCTTGAGCGCCAGCGGCGACAGCCGGGCCACCCCCTTGGCCACCGTGACCTCCCGCAGGCCGGTCCGCACCGCCTCGGCCCGCAGCCGGGCGACCCGCAACAGGGCCTGGGCCGGCTCGGGCGGCGGTCCGTAGCGGTCGGTCCACTCCGCCTCGATGTCGTCGACCACCTGCTGCGACGTGACCGCCGCCAGCCGCCGGTACGCCTCCAGGCGGAGCTCCTCCAGGGCCACGTAGTCCGACGGCAGCGAGGCGTCGACGGGGATGTCGATACGCACCTCGGCCGGCTCCTTGATCGGCTCGCCCTTCAGCTCGGCCACCGTCTCCGCCACCATCTGGACGTAGAGGTCGTAACCCACGGCCGCGATGTGGCCCGACTGGTTGGCCCCCAGCAGGTTGCCCGCCCCCCGGATCTCCAGGTCCCGCATGGCGATCTTGAACCCCGATCCCAGCTCGGTCTGCTCGCCGATCGTCTTCAGCCGCTCGTAGGCCTGCTCGGTCAGCTGCCGCTCGGGTGGAAAGAAGAGGTATGCGTACGCCCGCTGGCCGGCCCGACCGACCCGGCCCCGCAGCTGGTGGAGCTGGCCCAGGCCCATGAGGTCGGCCCGATCGACGACCAGGGTGTTGACGGTCGGCATGTCGATGCCCGACTCGATGATCGTGGTGCAGACGAGCACGTCGTACCCGCCCTCCCAGAAATCGAGGACGACCTTCTCCAGCTGGGCCTCGTCCATCTGCCCGTGGGCCACCGCCACCCGGGCCTCGGGTACAAGCTCCTTGATCCGGGCGGCCACCCCCTCGATGTCGTACACCCGGTTGTGGACGAAGAAGACCTGGCCCTCCCGCAGCAGCTCCCGCCGGATGGCCTCGCTCACCGCCCGCTCGTCGTACTCGCCCACGTAGGTGAGGATGGGCTGGCGCTCGGCCGGCGGCGTGTTGAGCAGGGTGAGGTCGCGGATGCCGGTCAGGCTCATCTCCAGCGTCCGGGGGATGGGCGTGGCCGTCAGGGTGAGGACGTCCACGTCGGTGCGCAGCTGCTTGATCGCCTCCTTGTGGGTGACGCCGAAGCGCTGCTCCTCGTCGACCACCAGCAGGCCCAGCTTCTTGAACTTCACGTCGCCCGACAGCAGCCGGTGGGTGCCGATGACCACGTCCACCGACCCGTCGGCCAGCCCCTCCACCGCCTTTTTCGACTGGCCGGGCGTGAGAAATCGGGAGATCACCTCCACCCGCACCGGATAGCCCGCGAACCGCTCCGAGAACGTCTGGAAATGCTGCTGCGCCAGCAACGTGGTCGGCACCAGCACCGCCACCTGCATGCCGTCCTGCACGGCCTTGAACGTGGCCCGGATGGCCACCTCGGTCTTGCCGAAGCCCACGTCGCCGCACACCAGCCGGTCCATGGGGGTCGCCTCCTCCATGTCGGCCTTGACCTCGGCGATGGCCCGCAGCTGGTCGGGCGTCTCCCGGTACGGGAAGGCCTCCTCCAGCTCCTGCTGCCACGGCGTATCCGCCGGGTAGGAGTGGCCCGCGCTGGCCAGCCGGCGCTGGTAGAGCACGACCAGCTCCTGGGCGATCTCCTGGACCGCCGCCCTCACCCGGGCCCGGGTCTTCTGCCACTCGCTCCCGTTGAGGCGGTGGAGGGTGGGCGTCTCCCCGCCCGTGTAGTGACGGATGGCGTCGATCTGGTCGGAGGGGACGTACAGCTTGTCGCCGCCCCGGTACTCGAGAAGGAGGTAGTCCCGCTCGGCCCCGCCGATGGCCCGGGTGACCATGCCGCCGTAACGGGCGACGCCATGGTGGTGGTGCACGACGTAGTCGCCGGGCTGGAGGTCCTCGAAGAACGCGGTCGCGTCGGTTCGGCGGGCCTTCGGCTGGCGGTGGGGCCGGCGCCGGCCGGTCAGGTCGCTCTCGGTCAGCACCGCCAGCCTGATGTCGGGGATCACGAACCCCCGCTCGAGGGGCTGGACGACGATCGTGCCTCCGCCCTTGGCCGCCACCGCCTCGGCGCCGACGGGCAGGGCCACTCCGAACTCGCCCAGCGACGAGGCTATTCGGGCCGCCGACCCCATCCCCTCGGCCGCCACCACGACCCGGAAGTCCTTGGCCAGGTAGTCGCCCACCTGACGGGCCAACCGCTGGGCGTCGCCCAGCACCGGCCCCCAGCCGCCGGCGCCGAGGCTGACGGTGTCCGGCCCCTCCGCCACGTTGACGAACGTCCAGGCCGGCGCCCGGGTGTGGGCCAGCAGCCGGTCGAAGGGCAGGTGGAGCCGTGGCCACTCCCGGTCGGCGGCCGCCCCCCACGTGAGGGCCAGGGTGGAGGCCAGGGCCGCCTCCTCCTCCAGCAGCTCCTTGGCCCGGTCCCGCATGCGGCGGGGCTCCACCAGGATGACCTGGGCGCCCGGTCCCACCAGGTCGAACAGCACGTGCTCGTCCCCGGTGAGCCATGGCAGCCAC
>DASUXN010000106.1:0-3785 GCA_036377875.1 Acidimicrobiales bacterium | reverse complement strand
GGCCACCGGCGCGTACCGCCAGTCCCGCCGTCGAGGGCTCGATCTGCCTGCCACCTACGAGCTCATCGATGACGCCGTGGCCGACCAGTTCGGCGAAGAGCGCTTCGTTACGGGACAGCTCGTCACGCTCGACGTCGCCGACGGCACCCTCCGCTGGATCAGCGCCGGCCACCCCCATCCCCTGTTGCTGCGCCGGGGCCGGCTCGCCTCAGAGCTGGTGTCCGAGCCCTCAATCCCCCTGGGCCTGGGCGGGAAGCCGGTCGTGATCGCCACCGAATCCCTCGAGCCCGGCGATTCTCTCCTGTTCTTCACCGACGGCGTCGTCGAAGCCCGCTCGCCGGACGGGGAGCGCTTCGGCCAGCAGCGTCTCGTCGACTTCACGCGCCGGGCCCTGGCCGACCAGCAGACCGTGGCCGAGACCGTCCGCCGCCTCGTTCGCTCCGTCCGCCTGCACCGCGACGGGCCACCTCGGGACGACGCCACCCTGCTGTTCGTCGAGTGGCATGGTGGGCAGAGCTCAAGTTAACCTAAGCTTGCCGCGTGGACGAGCTGCTCCCCATCGGCGCCGTCGCCGAACGGGCGGGGACGAGCGTGTCGGCCCTGCGGTTCTACGAGGATCGGGGCCTGATCAGCTCCGTCCGCTCGGGCGGGGGTCGCCGCCAATACCCCCGGTCCGTCCTGCGCCGCCTCGCCTTCATCCAGGTCGCGCAGCGGGTCGGCCTCAGCCTCGACGACATCGGCCGGGCGCTGGCCACGATTCCCAGCGACGCCCCCACCGCCGGGGACTGGCGCCGGCTGTCGGCTGGGTGGCGGCCGCTCATCGAGGAGCGCATCCGGCTGCTGGAGGGCCTCCGTGACAGCCTGGAGGGCTGCATCGGCTGCGGCTGCCTGTCCCTGCAGCACTGCAAGCTGCGCAATCCTGGCGACGAGGCGGCGGCCCGCGGTCCGGGAGCCCGCTACCTCATGCACGGCGACCCGAGCTACAGCCGCAGCTGACTTCACCGCACCGCTGAGCAGGTGGCGAAAAGCACCGAGCGGGCGCCCTGGTCGGCAAGGTCCAGGACGTCCTCGTCGACGGCGAACCCGACCGATCCCAGCCACTCCCGGTACTCCGCCTCGGTGTGGGTGTCGCCGTTGTTGTCGTTCAGCATCATCTGGACGGCGAACAGGGCGGCGACCGGGTTCCGGCGGCGCAGGAACGTCACCACGGCTACGCCTCCGCCGGGCGCCACCACCTTGCGGAGGTTGCCGAACAGGGCCAGGTTGCCGTCGGCCCCGAAAGTGTGGGTGATCCCCGAGCAGAAGGCCAAATCGAAGGGCCCGTCGGGAACGGTATCGAAGAAGCTGCCCTCGTACAGCTCCACCCCGGCCGCCTCGAGCCGGCCCTTCTTGCGGGCCACCTCGATCATGCCGGGCATGTCCTGCATGGTCGCCTTCAGGCCTCGCCGGTTGAACTCCAGGGAGTACTCGCCGTGGAGACCGCCGAGGTCGAGCACCGTCTTGGCATCCGGAAACCGGGCCAGGCACACGTCCACGACCTCGGGGGCGGTCTTGCGGGCGGTGGCCGCCAGGGAATCGTGGAACGTCTCGGGATCGGCCATTCCGATCGGATCGCCGCCCTGTTCGCCGCGTAAGCGGTGGTCGACGGTCATCGCCCACCGCCGCAAGGCCCGGGCGTGGTGGCGGATGGTCGCGGCCGTATCGGCATCTGGTGTGTCGGCGGTGGCGACGTAGGCGTCGTCGTCCCGCCGCTCGACGACCCCGAAAGCCACCAGCGCGTCGAGCACCACGCGCACGCCGTGAGGGTGCAGGCCCAGACGGCGAGCGATTGCCGGAGCGGTGCCCGGCAGTTCGTCGAACACGCCCGCCGATCCGGCCGCGTCGCAGAGTACGACCAGTCGCCAGTCGGCGACCTCGCCGGGCGGCGAAAGGAAGGTGAGGTTCGAGGGGAGGGTCACCGCGGGCGAGTGTAAACGCCCCCCGTGGACCGCCAGCTGGCCGGAGAACCTGCCGGAAGCCGGCCTAGCCGGCGGTCCGCGATCTAGGGAACTAGCTCTCCAGCGTGCAGCCGCAGGAGTTGACCTCCCTCACGAGCACCGTGCGACCGGTGTCCATATGGGTGGTGCAGGGCATGCACGGATCGAGGCTACGGACGGCCCGCAGGACGTCGATGCCCTTGATCTGGTCCTCGGGCACCGACTCCAGAAGCGGTGTGTCGACCACCACGTCCTCGTACGGCCCGAGGCCGCCGAAGGGATCGGTGGGCGACGCGTTCATCGTCGACGGGGTCGTGATCTGGTAATTCACCAGCTTCCCGTGGTCGATCTCGGAGTGGTGGATCAGCCACCCTCGACCGGCTTCCCAGAACCCCACCGCGATGCGGTTGTCCTTTGGGATGCGGAAGGGCGTGTGCACCCGCGTCTCCCCTTGCCGCCAGTACTCGAACGACTTGAGCAGGCAGTTCATGCCGATGCAGGCCTGGAAGGCCACTGCGTAGGCCCGGGCCCGGTTGCGCTCGAGAGCGTTGAGGGTGCGGGGGATCGACCACAGCAGCTCCGTCTCGGGCAGGGCATGGCGGGGCATGAGCATGCGCAGACCGTCACCCGTCGCCTCGTAGAACGGGTTGTCGGGGATCTTCTGGGCAAGGGCGGTCGTCCACATCCGTCCGTACACGCCGGTCTCGACCACGTTGCGGTCCCAACGCAGCGCCGTGTCCCACGTGTACTTGTCGCGGAAGTTGGTGGCACTGGGCTTGGGGATCGTTGTCTTGTTCCAGGGGTGGTAGGGCGAAATCGGGTTACCGAGCGGGTCGGTTTGGTACTTCTGCCCCCCCGTCGTCCAGTCCTCGTAGAACGAATGGGAGACGAACTCCTCGATGCCCATGTTGATGTCGGTGAGGTTGGTCGTGACCAGCTTGCCGTCGATCACGATTCCTGGCGTCGACCAGCGGGCGTTGCCCCAGGTGTTGCAGTTGGCGTAGCTGGCGTCGTAGACCTCGGAGTTGTCCCAGATGCCCGACTGGGCCAAGTTGACCCGGCGGGCGCCGACCATCTCGTAATCGGGGTTGGCCTCGAGGAAGAAGTCGCACAGGTCGTCCCAGATGCGGGGCAGCACCTTGGAGAAGTCGATGATCTTGCCGAGCTGGGCGTAGTACTCGTTGAAGCTCGACGTGGTGATCGTCGTCGAAACACCGCCCGGCACGAGCGTCGACGGGTGCGGGTACTTCCCGTACATCAGCTGGCACATGATCCGCCCCACCCGGGTCCACTCCAGGGCCTCGAGGTAGATCTTCCCCGTGAGGGGGTTCATGGCATCCATGATGTCCTTGATGGTCGTGTAGCCATGGATGTCGGCGTTGGGGGCGAACGTCTTCTCCGCCCGAGTGACCAGCTCGGGATTCGTCACCGCTACCAGCGAGGTCGAGTAGTCCGGCCCGGCCAGCAGGCCCAGGTGGAGCGGGTTGTCGTAGAACATCTCCGCCACCTCACCCAGGTTGCGCACCTCCACGCCGAGGGGCGGCGCGCAGATGCCGAACAACTGCTCGAGGCCGAGGGCGGACACGGTTGCGTGCACACCACCGCACACTCCGCAGGCGCGCGAGGAGATGTCGATCGCATCCCGGGGGTCGCGGCCCTGGAGGATGATCTCGTAGCCGCGGAACAGCATGGCGCGGGAGTGACACTCCACCGCCTTGCGGTTCTCGAGGTCGAGCACGGTGTGGATGGCGAGCGCCCCCGCCACCCGGGTCATCGGGTCGATGGACCACTCCCGCAGGCGGGGCGGTG
>DASUXN010000105.1:0-3342 GCA_036377875.1 Acidimicrobiales bacterium | reverse complement strand
TCCGAGGTCGCGAGGCCCCGACGGCGCGCGCCGCCTCCACGAAGTCCTGCTCCCTGATCTTGAGCGACATGCCGCGCACCAGCCGTGCGTAGCGGGGCCACTGCACGAGGATGATGGTGATGATGAGGTTGCGCAGGCCCTGGCCCAGCAGCCCCACGATCACCAGGGCCAGGATCAGGGTGGGCAGGGCGAGCAGGACGTCGACGGCGCGCATGATGATCGTCTCCGCTACCCGCCCGTAGAAGGTGGCGGCCAGACCCAGGACGATCCCGACCACCGTGATGCCGGCGGTGGCGGTGAGGGCCATGCCGATCGACAGCCGCCCGCCGTGGAGGATGCGGGCGAACACGTCCCGCCCCACGTGGTCGGTTCCCAGGGGGTGGTTGCGGCTCGGGGGCAGGAAGCGGCCGACGAAGTCGGTCTGGTTGGGGTCGTGGGACGCCAGGACGGGGGCCAGCAGGGCGGCCAGCACGAACGCGGCGATGATCAGCATCCCGGCCAGGGCGGCCCGGTCGCGTGTCAGCCGGCGGAGCAGCCGCCGGCGGGTCCCGGCGGCGGCCATGGCCTCCTCGGCCCCAGGGAGGGCGAGCGTGGCGTCAGACGTGCTCATGGCTGCCTTCCAGCCGGATCCGCGGATCGAGCACGCTGTAGGAGAGATCGACCAGCAGGTTGACGATGACGTAGATGGTGCCGATCAGGATCACCACCGCCTGGATCATCGGGTAGTCCCGCTGGGAGATGGCTTCGAAGGTCAGTCGACCGAGGCCGGGCCAGGCGAAGATGAACTCGGTGATCACCACCCCTTCGAGGAGGCGCCCGACGAACGTGCCGAGGACGGTGAGGACGGGAAGGGCGGCGTTGCGCAGCGAGTGCCGGAGGACGACCGCCGTGCTCGTCAGCCCCTTGCTGCGGGCCGTGCGGACGTAGTCCTCGCCGAAAACCTCGAGCAGGCTCGAGCGGAGCAGCCGGGAGATGACCGCCATGGGCCCGATGGCCACGACGACGGCGGGCATGATCAGGCTGTCGAACCCCTGGCGGCCGGCCACCGGCAGCAGCTTGAGGTTGGTCACCAGCCAGATGATCAGCAGGTAGGCGAAGAAGAACGACGGCATGGAGGCGAAGGCGAGGGCGACGACCCGCAGGAGGTGATCGGGCCATCGCCGGTAGAAGAGAGCGGCCAGAACACCGAGGGGCAAGGAAGCGACGACGATGATGGCGAAGGCGGCCCCGGCCAACTCCAGCGTGGCGGGGATCCGCTCCTTGATCACGTCGAACACCGGTCGCCGGAGCGAGAACGACGTGCCCATGTCGCCGGTGACGGCGTCGCCCAGCCACGACACGTACTGGAGCACGAAGGGCCGGTCGAGGTGCAGCTCCTTGCGCATCTGCTCCACCTGCTCGTCGGTGGGCTCGTTGCCGCTGATCCGCCGGGCCCCCTCCTCGGCGGGATCGCCCGGGGCGGCCGAGACGAGGGCGTAGATGAAGAAGGAGAGGGCCAGCAGGGTGGGGATCGCGATCAGCAGCCGCCGCGCGATGTACCGACCCATGCCGGCCCTCTTTCAGTTGGGGACTGCTACTTGGGGCTGACGGCCAGGCTGAACCAGGTCTGGTTGGTGAAGGACGGATGGGGGTCGGTGAACGTGACGTGCTTGGCCATCCCGTAGATGCGGAACGCCCCGGCCAGGGCGCTCACCACGTATTCCTCGTTGAGCAGGATCCTCATCATGTTGGCCGAGGCCTGCTGCACCTCGGGGAGGGTACGGGCCGCGATGGACTTGTCCACCTCCTCCTCGAACCGTCCGCCCGGGGCGAACTGCACGTTCGTGGGGGTGCGCAGCGACATCCGCAGCACGGGCAGGAACGCGGGGTTGCCGTCGTTCTGGTTGGGCGGCTCGAGGTCGAGGTCGAAGTCGCCCTGGCCCCGGCTGTAGAGCGAGTTCCGGGTGGCCACGTCTGGCGTGCGCAGCAGCTCGGCGTCGATCCCGACGTCCTTTAGGTTGGACTGCATGACCAGCAGAGCCGACTCGGGCACCTCCTGCTGGCCGAGCAGCTTGAGCGTCAGCCGGCGTCCGTCCTTGGAACGGATGCCGTCGGAGCCGCGGGCCCACCCGGCCTGGTCGAGAACCCGGTTGGCCCGGCCTACGTCCCGGTTGATGGGGGCCACGCTGTCGGCCGCCG
This sequence comes from Acidimicrobiales bacterium, assembly GCA_036377875.1. GTDB lineage: Bacteria > Actinomycetota > Acidimicrobiia > Acidimicrobiales > AC-14 > JBFMCT01. The sequence goes on along the minus strand of DASUXN010000105.1, from coordinate 1,164 downwards.
AGCCCAGCACCGAGCGGGGCGCCATCCACCGGCCCGGCTCGCCGTTGCCCTCGAGGACCACGTTCACGTACGCCTGGCGGTCGAAGGCGTACGTGACCGCCTCCCGGACCGCCTTCTCGGAGGTGATCCGCTCGGGCTTGAGGTTGATGTAGATGAGGTGGTTGCGGCCCGGGGCGGAACGGGCGAGCTTGAAGTTGGGATCGTTCTCGAGCGACTTGGTGGTGTCGGCGGGGAGGTCGTAGACGAAGTCGACCTGGCCCGACTTCAAGGCCTGAAGGCGGGTCTGGGGGTCGGGCAGGAACTGGATCTCGATCCGCTTGACCTTGGCCTTGTCGCCCCAGTAGTTGTCGTTGCGCTCGAAGACGGCGCTCTGTTTCTCGGTGTAGCTCACGTACTTGAACGGCCCCGTGCCGGCGTAGGGCGGCGTGTCGTTGTGGGCGCCGTTCTTCACGATGGCGCCCTCGGGGTGGACGATCTGCTCGGGTAGGCGCATGTTGGGGTTGATGGGGGTGAAGTCGACGGTGAAGTCGTCGACCTTCTTCACCGCGTCGGGGTTGGGCGTGGTCTGGCCCTGCGGGTGGAGGGTGTCGGCCACCGTGGGGAGGGTGCGGCCCTCGGCCTGGCGCGGGCCCCACGTCCACACCACGTCGTCGGCGGTGAAGGGCGTGCCGTCGTGCCAGGTGACGCCCCGGCGCAGGTTGAACCGCCACGTCTTGCCGTCCGGCTGGAGCTGCCAGCTGGTGGCCAGGGCGGGCTTCAGGGTGTAGTCGGAGCCCAGGTAGATGAGCGGCTCGTAGACGTTCTGGTTGGTGACGTACATGAAGTGCGTCGCCTTGGCGCCGGTGCCGTTGACCGTCCACTGGTCTTCGTTGGCGCCGACCCGGATGGTGGCGTTGGTGTCGATGTCGCCGCCCTGTTGGGCGGTCGTGCCCCCGTCATCGTCTCCGCCACCACCACAGGCGGTGGCTACGAACGCGAGGACGAGAGCGAGTGCAAGGAACTTCCGGCGCACGGTGATACCCCCAATGTGTCTCCTGTGCGGCATTACAGCAGGCAGGTGGCATCGACGGTAAATCGAGTCAGTACCTAACACAAAGTGCGAAATGCATCTAGGTGTAGACCCGTACTGACCTCCTCCCAGGAGCCAGCGCGGCCGTAGGCTCC
>DASUXN010000104.1:0-2088 GCA_036377875.1 Acidimicrobiales bacterium | reverse complement strand
GGCTCGGGCAAGACCGCGGCCCTGGCCGCGGCCAGAGACGCCTTCGAGGCCGCGGGCTATGAGCTGGTGGGCACGTCCACATCGGGCCAGGCGGCCCGCACTCTCGGCCGCGAGGCGGGCATTGTCAGCGCCGGAGTAATTCCCTAGCTGGATCGCACTGACGCCGGAGTAATTCCCTACCCCGACGCCGGAGTAATTCCCTGGTCCGAGATGGCCGGGGATCCACCCGCCGGGCTCCTTGCACGTGTAGGCGCCTCGCTCACCGACGAGGGAGCGAGGTCCGGATGGCTAGGAGGCAGTTCGACGTGATCGACATCGTGGAGGTGCTCCAGCACTGGCACGCCGGCCGGCCCAAGTCGGTGGTGGCCGCCAGCCTGGGCATCGATCCCAAGACCGTTCGCAAGTACGTGGCGCCAGCGGAGGCGGCCGGGCTTGTCCCCTGCGGGCCGACGCTCTCCCGGGCGGAGTGGGCCGAGCTGGTGCGGGGCTGGTTCCCCGAGCTGGTCGACGGCCGGGCCCGCAGCCGCCTGTTCGGCGTCATCGACGCCCACCGGGAGCGCATCGCCGAGATGCTGAAGACCAACACCGTCACGACTGTGCACCAGCGCATGCGCGACGAGCACGGGTTGGCCGTCGGCATCTCCAGCTTCCGTCTCTACGTGGCCGACGTGTTCCCCGACGAGGCGAACCGCGACCGCGTCACCGTGCTGCGCCCCGACGTCGAGCCGGGCGAGGAGGCCCAGATCGACTACGGGTACCTGGGCACGTGGACCGACCCGGCGAGCGGGCGCCGCCGCCGGGTGTGGGCGTTCGTGGCGGTGTTGGCCTGCTCCCGCCACCTGTTCGTCCGCCCGGTCTTCACCATGGACGCCCGGTCGTGGGTGGCTGCGCATGTCGCCGCGCTGGCCTTCTTCGGCGGCTGCCCTCGGCGGTTGGTGCCCGACAACCTGGCCACCGGCGTCGACCGCCCCGACATCTACGACCCCAAGATCAACCGGGCCTATGGCGAGCTGGCCGCCCACTACGGCTGCCTAGTCGACCCCGCACGGCGGGCGAAGCCCAAGGACAAACCGCGTGTCGAACGGCCGATCCCCTACGTGCGGGACTCGATGTGGCGGGGCCGGGACTGGCGCGATCTCGACGACATGCAGTCCGGCGCCCTGCGGTGGTGCGTGGAGGTGGCCGGCCGGCGCTCGCACCGCAGCCTCGACGGCGCCTCTCCGGCGGCGGTGTTCGAGGCGGTCGAGGCGCCGGCCCTCTTGGTGCTCCCGGCGGCGCCGTTCGAGCTGGCGTCGTGGTCGGCACCGAAGGTCGGCCCCGACTGCCACGTCCGCGTGGGCAAGGCCCTCTACTCGGTGCCCTGGCGGTTCATCGGCCGCCAGGTCGACGCCCGGGAGGGCGAGCGCACGGTCGAGGTGTTCGTCGACGGCTCCGTGGTCAAGACGTGGGCCCGGGTGGAGCGTGGCAAGCAGACGGACTGGAGCGACTTCCCGCCCGAGAAGGTGGCGTTCTTCATGCGCACACCGCTGTGGTGCCGCCGCCGGGCGGCTGAGCTCGGCCTCTCCGTCGTGGCGGTGGTGGAAGCGCTGTTCGAGCTCAACGCCCTGCACCGGCTGCGCTCCGCGCAGGGAGTCGTCCGGCTGGCCGAGCGCTACACACCGGAGCGCCTGGACGCGGCGTGCGCCCGGGCGCTGGCAGTGGGTGACCCCTCCTATCGCACGGTCAAGGGCATCCTCGTGGCCGGCACCGAGCACGAAGGCGAGCCTGAGCCCACGGCGCCGTCGGCCCCGGCCCATCTGCACGGCCCCGCCGCCCTGTTCGGCATCGAGGGGGAGGCGTCGTGAGCCGGCCCCACCAGCTGGAGACGGCGCTGCGCTCGCTGTCGTTGTCGGGGATGCTGGACACCCTCGAGAGCCGCCTGGCTCAGGCCCACGCCGGTGAGCTGGGCCATCTCGAGTTCCTCCAGGTGCTGTGCCAGGACGAGATCGCCCGCCGGGAGGCGGCGGCGCTCGAGCGGCGGCTGCGGGCGGCGCGGTTCGAGCAGCAGTGCACGATCGAGGAGTTCGACTTCTCCTACAACGGCAAGAT
>DASUXN010000103.1:0-2695 GCA_036377875.1 Acidimicrobiales bacterium | reverse complement strand
AACTCGCTGCTGCGGGCGTCCGACATCCCCGAGCACCTCCCCTACCGCAACGACCTGTACGGAGCGGACGACGACTGGCTGGCGCTGGGAAACTCCGCCATCGTCGGTCCCGAGGGCGACATCCTGGCCGGGCCGTTGCAGCGGGAGGAGGGCATTCTCTACGCCGAGATCGACGTACAGGCGGCCCGCACCGCCCGCCACCAGTTCGACCCCTTCGGCCACTACGCCCGGCCTGACGTCCTGCGCCTGTTCGTGGACATCGAGGCCCGCTCCCCCGTCTCCTTCGCAGGGTCGACAGACGACTAGCCGGCCTTAAGGTGATGACGTGCCCGAACTGCCCGAAGTGCAGGCCATGGCCGAGCGGCTCGAGGCCGCCGTGGGCGGGGCCGCCTTCGCCGGGGCCACGCCCCTCCAGTTCTCGGGCTTGAAGACCTTCGCTCCCGGGCCCGAGTCGCTGATCGGGCTACCACTGATGGCGGTGGGGCGCCGCGGCAAGTTCGCCCTCCTCGACTTCGGCGGCCCCCGGATCGCCTTCCACCTCTCACAGGGCGGGCGGGTGGACATCGAGGACCCGCCCAAGACGACCCGGCCCAAGTTCGGCGTGGTGCGGTTCCGCTTCGAGGACCGGCCGTCGATCCTCCTCAAGGAGTTCGGCACCGAGCGCAAGGCGGGATGGTGGGTGCTGGCCGAGGGCGACGACGGCCCGCTGGCGGGGCTGGGCCCTGACCCGTACTCGGACGAGTTCGCCGAGCTGGTGCTGACCGGGAAGGACGGGCGGCGCGTCCACACCCTGCTGCGGGACCAGCGCACGGTGGCCGGTGTCGGCCGGGGGTACTCCGACGACATCCTCCACCGGGCCGGCCTGTCTCCCTACGACAGCCTGACCAGCTTGAACGACGCCGCCCGGCAGGCACTGCTGGAAGCGACCCGGGCGGTGCTGGACGAGGCTCTGGTCTTGGAGCGGAAGCGAGGGGGCGGCCTGCCGACCAAGATCGGCGACCATTTCACCGTCCACAGTCGCCATGGCACGCCCTGTCCCCGCTGCGGCGGCGACCTGCGGCGGGTGTCCTACGAGTCCTACGAGGTCACGTACTGCCCGGCCTGCCAGACGGGCGGGAGGGTGCTCGCCGACCGCCGGCTCTCGCGGCTGGTGCGGTAGCGACTAGTGGCGGCCGGCGGCGGCCGCTTCGGCCCCGTGCTGTCCGCCCTCGAACACAGCCACCTTGACGCCCCGCGCGGCCAGGGAAGCCAGGAACGGCCCCGGCTCGACCAAGCTGGCGAGGCCCGAGGCACCGGGGCGGGCGAGCCGTCCGTCGAGGGCCCACCTGGCAGCCATGGCGGCTACCGCACCTGCGGCGACCGCGGGCCGGTCGACGGCGCCGAGCACCCGGTCGTCCAGAGCCGTGCCCTGGGAGCCGCGGACCTCGACCCGTAGGGCGCCCAGCGTCCCCTCCGGGTTCTCGCGGCGCAGGCGGGGCAGGCGAGCCAGCACCATCGCCTTGCGCCCACCCGCGGCCCGGGCCGTGATCCGGCTGGCGTCGGGGAACGCTCCCAGCAGCAGGGCGGGTTCGGCCAGGGCGGCGCAGTAGCAGTCCACCCCCCGGAGGGGGTCGGGGAACCAGACCAGCTCGCGCCCCGTGCCACCCCGGCGCGACTCCCATGCGCCGTCGCGCCAGTCGAGCCCGTCCTTGCCGGCAGCCTCTAATTGCTGCTGCTCGCACGCCGGCCCGGCGGCGCCGACCTTGGCCACGTGGACCTCCTCGACCCGCTCGAAGCTGCGGGCGGCGAGGGCGGCCAGGACGCAGGACAGCCCGGGCGAGAACCCGGCGCCGACCACCACGTTGCGGCCCCGCTCCTGGGCGGCCGCGTCCATGGCGAGCAGCTCCTGGACGCACCCGAGGTCGTCGGACACCGACACGACGTGAGCGCCGTTGGCCAATGCCGCCGAAGCGGCCTCGGCGTGGCTCCCGGGATAGGCCAGGATGACGACGTCACCGTCCTCCGCCTCGTCAGCGGTGGCGACGCGAGCCGGCTCGCCGAGGGACTCGGCCACGGCCGCGGCCCGGGCCGGGTCGGCGTCGACCACGATCAGGTCGTCGAGGGACCCCAGGAACTGCGACTGCCGGGCAGCGCGGGCGCCGACTGCCCCCACGCCGACGAAGACGGCTCGCACCGGCGTCAGCGCAGCTCCGGACCGGTCAGCTCACGCCAGCCACCGCCCTTGGGCTCCTCGACCGTGGCGCCCCGCAGCCGCAGCACGCCCGCGACCAAGGTGGCGATTCCCACCGCAAGCAGACCTCGACGAACCTTCACCATGTGGGGCTAGCTGGAATCGAACCAGCGACCTCATCCTTATCAGGGATGCGCTCTAACCGACTGAGCTATAGCCCCATCAAAACCGCTGGTCAGATGCTAGATCTGACCATTTCCCGTTGCGACCAGCCCGAGCACAACGCTTGCAGAGCACATAACTGTAGCCGTACCCTGGCGGCGTGCAGGCGCTGATCTCATCATGGGCGCTCAGTTTACGGGCCGCCAACCGGTCCGAGCACACGCAATCCCAGTACCGGGCGAGCGTCGAGCAGTTCGCCCGTTACTTGGCCGAGCACGGGCTCTCGACCGACCTTCGAGCCGTCCGCCGGGAGCACGTCGAGACGTACCTCGCTGACCTCGGCTCGAGGTGGAAGGCCTCGAC
>DASUXN010000102.1:0-8698 GCA_036377875.1 Acidimicrobiales bacterium | reverse complement strand
CTAAGCCTCGATGCACCGATTCGGGGCCGGAGCGGTGACTTGAGCGCTCGGCGCAGGACCAGGTGGGCGCAGGTGCTGGCCGACAGGCGACCATCTACCTCGTCAACGCGTCGGAGCTGGAGAAGTCGCGCCTACGGGGCGTCGCAGAGGCGGTTGTGAACCTCGGCCTCCGGCCCTAGCGGACGCGAAAAGAGCCGCCGGGATCCGGCGGCTCCGGGTGTCGCGTGCGCCTTAAAGGGGGCGGACGTTCTGCGCTTCCTCGCCCTTGCGGCCGGGCGCCACGTCGAACTCGACCAGCTGGCCCTCGTCGAGGGAGCGGTAGCCCGAGCCCTGGATGTTCGAGTAGTGGACGAAGACGTCGTCGCCCTGCTCACGCGAAATGAAGCCGAAGCCCTTCTCCGCATTGAAAAACTTGACCGTACCTGTTGCCAACGGAATCTCGTTTCGTGAAAAGGCTCCTCACCCGAGGAGCTGTGAGCAGCTTAGACGGCTTGGCTCTGCTTGGGGGTACGATGGAGGGGAAACGCCTGAGTCGGCCGCCATCCCGAGGCGTTGGGGATGTGACTCGCTCACCATTGATGGAGCGAGATTGGCCGCTGATGCGGAGCCGTTGACACAGGGGCTCCGGGGGATGTCCAGCGCTTTAGCGCCGACGAGGCCTTCCAGATACTCGTTCGAGCGTCGCAGCGGGAGAACCGCAAGCTTCGGGACATCGCCGCCCACATCGTCGCCCGAGCTGCGGGTGAGGGAACAGGCCCGAGGTAGCCTTTTCGGGACCCAAGCGCCGAGGGAGCCTTCTTGGAGATCGACATAGCGCTGTGCCTCCCTCGAGAAGCGGAGACTGTCAGCATCGTCCGCGACGTGGCCGTCGTTTCGCTCGTCCGCCTCGGTGTCACCAGGGATTGCGCGGAGGACATCCGTCTGGCCCTGAGCGAGGCCTGTACGAACGTGATCGATCACTCGGAGGCGGACGACGAATACGAGGTACGGCTGCAGGTAGACGGCCTGAACTGCCAGATGCGGGTCGTCGACACCGGCCGTGGGCTGGACGTCACGGCGCTCACCGCTGCTCCGGTCGCCAGCGACTCCCCGCGGGGCCGGGGCATCACGCTCATGCATGCCCTTGTCGACGCCATCCACTTCCGGTCCGAGCCCGAGGCAGGCACGATCGTCCACCTGGTGAAGACGCTCGAGGTCGAGCCCGGCAGCCCGCTGGACCGTCTCGCACGCCCGCTCAAGTAGGGCCCGTTCCGTTCTATAGGGTATTGGTTTAGACGCTAGAAGTGGGGGCATACCTCCGCTGAGCCGACTCGTCCTTTGAACAGGGGGAGCGATGACCGTGCGGAAGTGGTTCCTTTGGTTGGCTGCGCTCGCCCCCGTGATGCTCGTGGGATGCGCCGAGGCGAGGCCGGTCCGCCCCGCCGACATAGAGGTGCCCGACGGATTCAGGATCGAGGCCGTTGCCCGAGACCTGGCGGCGCCCACGATGGTGACCTTCGACGACCGGGGTCGGATGCTCATCGCCGAGTCGGGCTATCGCGGCGGGGGAAACTCCAGGGTCAGCCGCGTCGAGGCCGACGGCCGCCGGACCGTCCTCGTCGACGACGCCGCCTTCGGCGCCGAGAAGCCGCTGACGTCCGTGGCGTTCCACGACGGGCGCGTATACGTGGCTCACGCCGGCACGGTGTCGGTCGTCGAAGAGGGCGGCCGCCTGCGCAACATCATCACCGGTCTGCCGGGCCAGGGTGACCACCAGGCCAACCAGATCGTGTTCAAGGACGGCTTCCTCTACCTCTCGATCGGAACCGTCACCAACTCCGGCGTGGTGGGACCGGACAACGCCGTGTTCGGCTGGTTGACCGATCCCGACCGGCGGCAGGTCCACGAGATCCCCTGCCGCGACATCGTGCTCACCGACGCCGTCTTCGACTCCGAGAACCCGCTCGGCAACGACCCCGAGCGAGAGCGGACGAGCCCCTACGCGCCCTACGGCACCGAGCTCGCGCCCGGCACTCGGGTACCGGGCAATGTCAAGTGCAACGGCGCCGTGCTCCGTGCCCGGCCCGACGGGTCGGACCTCCAGATGTTCGCCTGGGGCCTGCGCAACCCGTACGGGCTCGAGATCGGCCCCGACGGTGGCCTTTACGTCACGATGCACGGCATCGACGCCCGGGGTTCGCGTCCGATCGAGGATGCGTGGGACTGCGTGTACCCCCTGGAACAGGGCGCCTGGTACGGCTGGCCCGACTTCGCCTGTGACGTTCCCGTCACAGACCAGCGCTTCCGGGTGCCCAACAAACCTCAGCCCGAGTTCCTCCTCGCCAACCACCCGACCGAGACGCCGCCCCGCCCTCTCGCCAAGTTCCGGCCGCACGAGGCCACCAACGGCTTCGCCTTCTCCCCGGGAGAGCGCTGGGGCCCACCGTCAACCGCCTACATCGCGCTTTTCGGTGACTTCACACCCGCCACCGGTACCGTCGACCGGCCGCAGGGCGTAAAGGTCGTCCGACTCGACACGTCCAGCGGGAAGGTGGACGACTTCCTCGTCAACGACACGCCGGGCCAGGCCTCGCGTCACAGTGGAGGCGGCCTCGAGCACCCCTCCGATGTCACCTTCGGCCCCGACGGCAACATGTACATCGCGGACTGGGGAATCGCCCGGGTCAGCGAGAAGGGCCTCGTGCTGGAGGAGGATTCCGGGGTCGTATGGCGGGTGCGGCCGGGACGAGCCGACCGCGGCTTCCCCGGTGGGATCAGCCTCCTGTACGCCCTCGTCGGCACGCTGATCCTGGCCGCCGCCACCATCGTGGTGGGGGGAATCGGCCCGGCCCGCAGCCGCCGCCCCCTCCACGGAGCCCTGGCTGGGGCGGTCGCCGGCCTGGTGATGGGTGGGTTCACCATGTTCGTGGCCGCACCCGCCCTCGACCTTCCGTGGCACTCTCCGCCCCGGGTGCTCGCCACGCTGGTCGCGGGACGGAAGCCGGTCGCCAACATCCTCGAGTTCTCCCTGCCCGCATTCGCTCTGGGAGTCGGTGTGCTGGTCGTCCTGACGGTCGCCCTCGGCGCGGTGTTCGCCGCCCTCGTGCGGGCGCAGTCAGCGTGGCGGGTGGCGCTGGCGGCCGTGCTCTTCTCCCTGACCGGGTGGGCCGCGCTCCAGTACTTCATCCTCCCCCTGGTCCAGCCGCTCGTCACCGAAAAGGGATTCACGCCCGAGTGGTATGCCCTCTCGTTCGCCGTCTACGGCGTGGTCCTGGGAGCACTGATGGCGCTACGTGGTGGAGGGGAGCCACCGGCAGCGACCACCCCGGCGGCGGCTACTCCGTCGCAACCCAGCCGTTCCACAGAGACCGGCGCGCAATCGGACATCGAGGCGTGGCGAGAGCGGATGCGCGGCCTCCGCGAGTAGCGCTTGGGCGTCGCTGTGGGCGGAAGCGACGATCACCTCCCCCTGGAACAGACCACTGCTCCCGAACAGAGTGGCGTGGATCGCGTGACGACGATGGAAAGCCTTAGTCAACCGCCTAAGGAGGGGTCCGCCCCTCAGCGGAGGCGGCGAACCGCGAGCTCGGGATGGGCGTCATAGGGGGCGATCCTCACCTTGGCGTCGACCACGGTCACGGCCCGATCCGACGCGATGACAGGGTTGAGATCGAGCTCGACGATCTCGGGCACGTCGTCGGCGAGGAGGCCCACCCGGATCAGCAGCTGCTCGAGCGCGGCCACGTCCGCCGGCGGGCTGCCGCGGTACCCGAACAGCAGGGGGCTGCCGCGGATCGACCGCACCATCTCGGCCGCGTCGAGGTCGGTGACCGGCAGGATGCGCAGGCAACGGTCGCCGAGCAGCTCGGTCGCCGTGCCGCCCAGGCCGAACAGCAGCAGCGGGCCGAAGGCGGGATCGTGCACCACACCGACGATGAGCTCGACTCCGCTGGGCACCATGGGCTGGACGGCGGCCGCCGTCATCGACGGGCCGACGGCGGCCTGCATGGCCGCGTACGCCGCCCCGACCGCCCCCGGCGTGGCGAGGTCCAGCCTGACCCCTCCCACATCGCTCTTGTGGACAAGGCCAGGGGCGATGGCCTTGAGCGCCACGGGGACCCCGAGCGCCGCCGCCTGGGCCCCCGCCTCCTCCGCCGAGCGGGCCTCGACCGATGGGACGAGGGGGATGCCGTAGGCGCCCAGTAGTGCGGCGCACGCCCGGGGGTCGAGCCAACTGCCCCCAGGATCAGCGGCGAGGACGTCCTCGACGACGGCGCGGGCGGCGGCGGCGTCGACGCCGGCCAGCGCAGGGACCGTCCCATCCGGCTTGCGCCGCCATTCGGCGTAACCGACGGCGTGGGCCAGTGCCCGGGCCGCTGCCTCGGGGAACCGGAACGACGGCACGCCCCCGGCGCGCAAGGGCCCGGGCAGCCCCTGGGTGGCCAAGAAGTTGGCAACGACCGGCTTTCCCGTGGCGGGAGTGGCGGCCGCAACGACCGCCGCCGCCACCTCCTCGGGACGGGTGACGAGTGGTGGCACGTAGACGACGATCACCGCGTCGATCCCGTCGTCGGCCAGCACGGCTCGCACGGCGCGCTCGTAGGACTCGGCCGACGCCGACGCCACCAGATCGACGGGGTTGCCGATGGCGGCGGCCGGAGGGAGGAAGGCGCGCAGCGAGACTTTCGTGGCCTGGGAGAGCTCGGGGACAGTCAGGCCTGCGCCCTCACACGCGTCGGCGGCCAGAATGCCGGGGCCGCCGGCGTTGCCCACGATCGCTACCCGCCGACCTGGGGGCAACGGTTGGTGGGCGAGGACACTCGCCACTCCGAACAGTTCGTCGAGGGTGTCGACCCGGATCACGCCCGTCTGGCGGAATAGGGCGTCGACCGCGGCGTCGGGCGTGGCCAGGGCGGCGGTATGGGACGACGCGGCCCGGCTGCCGGCCGCCGTGCGTCCGGCCTTGACGGCGACGATGGGCTTTCGGCGGGAGACCGTGCGGGCCAGTCGGCTGAACTTCCGCGGGTTCCCGAAGGACTCGAGGTACAGGAGCACGACGTCGGTGTCGGGATCGTCCTCCCAGTAGCAGAGCAGGTCGTTGCCGCTGACGTCGGCCTTGTTGCCCATGGACACGAAATTCGAGATGCCCAGACCGAGCCGGCCGACCTCCTCCAGGATGGCAATGCCCAGGGCCCCCGACTGCGAGGAGAACCCGAGCCGCCCGGGCGGCGCCGGCACAGGGGCGAAGGTGGCGTTCATCGCGACTCCCGGCGAGGTGTTGATCACGCCCATGCAGTTGGGCCCCACCATCCGCATTCCATGGGCGTGGGCCAGCCGGACCGCCTCACGTTCCAGCTCAGCGCCCGCCGCGCCGATCTCGGCGAACCCGGCGGAGATCACCACCAGCCCTCCTACGCCTTTGTGGCCGCACTGCTCGATCACGGCCGACACCTGCTCGGCGGGTACGGCCACCACGGCAAGGTCGACCGGTCCTGGAATGGCGAGCACGTCGGGATAAGCGCGGACGCTGCGGATGTGGGCGGCGAAGGGGTTCACCGGGTAGACCGGCCCCTGGAACTCCCCGCGCAGGAGATTGGCGAAGACCTCGTGCCCGATGGTCCCCGGGTTGCGCCCTGCGCCGATGACGGCCACCGAACGGGGGCTCAGCAGCCGGGTCACCGATCGCCTCACGGCGGCCCGGTCGCGGCCCTCCATGGCCGCCCTCGACGTGAGGTCCGGCTCTATGGAGAGGGCCACGCGCACCACGTCGTCGTCGAGGCGGGCCGTCTCGGCGAAGCCGGCGTCCCGGAACACCGTGAGCATCCGGGAGTTGTACGGGAGCGTCTCGGCGACGAACCGCCGCACGCCGTGGGGGCGCGCCATCGCCGCCAGGTACTCCAGGAGAATGGTGCCGAGCCCCCGGCCCTGATGGGCGTCGGCGACCACGAAAGCCACCTCGGCGTCGTCGGTTCCACCGATCCGGTCGTAGCTGGCCACGGCCACGATCTCCTCGTCTACGAGGGCGAGGAGCACGGAGCATTCGTCGTAGTCGACATGAGTGAGGCGGGTGAGCTCGGCGGGCGGCTTCTGGGGACGTAACGAGAGGAACCGGAGGTACGCCGTCTCCTCGGACAGCGACGCGAGGAATCGCTGCAGGCCGGGGCCGTCCCCGGCTCGCACCGGCCGGACATGGGCGGTGGCCCCGTCGACGAGGACGACATCGGCCTCCCACTCCGCCGGGTAGCCCGGCTCGATGACGCTCACGACGGCGAAGTCTGACAGCCGGGGCCGACCCGGGATCCAAGCCACCGCGGAACAACCACCGGGAAGCTGGCAAGCTTCGCGGGTGGCAGCGGTACCTCCGCCGACTCGTGCCGTCATCCCCGTAGCCGCGCTCGACGAGCTCCTGGCCGCCCTGCGCTCGGATGGCTACCGCGTGGTCGGCCCCACGATCCGCCAGGGGGCCATCGTCCACGACGACATCGCTTCGGCCGCCGACCTACCCGTGGGATGGACCGAGCACCAGGACGGAGGGACGTACCGCCTCGTTCGGCGCGACGACGGGGCCGTCTTCGGGTTCGCCACCGGACCTCACTCTTGGAAGCAGTTCCTGCACCCTCCGCGCGTGCTGGAGTGGCGGGCCCGCCGCGACGGAGGGGGTTTCACCGTCGACGTTCCGGTCGAGGACCCGCCGCCGCTCGCCTTCTTCGGCGCCCGGTCGTGCGACCTGCGGGCGATCGCCGTCCAGGACCGGGTCCTGGCGGGTGGCGACTACCCCGACGCCGGCTACGCCGGCCGCCGTGCCGGCGCGCTGGTCGTGGCGGTCAACTGCGGAACGCCCGGCGGCACCTGCTTCTGCGTGTCCATGGGCACCGGCCCCCGGGCCAGTGCCGGCTTCGATCTGTCCCTCACCGAGCTGCTCGACGCCGATCGCCACGAGTTCCTCGTCGAGGTCGGCACCGAGCGGGGGGCCGACCTGCTGGAGCGACTGGTGAGCCGGCCGGCGGAGCCGGGTGACCTGGTCGCCGCCGAGCGCGTGGTGGCCGACGCGGCGGGCGCCATGGGCCGATCGATGCCGGATGCGGGCGAGGTGCCCGTCCTTCTTCACCGCAACCTCGAGCACGCCCGCTGGGACGACGTGGCCGAGCGGTGCCTGAGCTGCGGGAACTGCACCATGGTGTGCCCCACCTGCTTCTGCACCAGCCCCGAGGACGTCACCGACCTCACCGGGGACACGTCCGAGCGGTGGCGGCGGTGGGAGTCGTGCTTCACCCTCGACTTCTCCTACGTCCACGGCGGCAGCGTGCGCCCGGACACCCGCTCGCAGTACCGCCAGTGGATGACCCACAAGCTGTCGACGTGGTGGGACCAGTTCGGGGAGTCCGGCTGCGTCGGGTGCGGGCGTTGCATCACCTGGTGCCCGGTGGGCATCGACCTGACCGAGGAGGTGGCGGCCATCCGGGCCGATCCTCCCGACGGCCGGGCGGGCTGAGATGGCGGTGCGGACGATCGCCGAGCTCCTGGGCGAGCACGAGTTCCTGGCCGGGCTCAGCCCCGCCACCGTCGAGTTCATCGCCGGCTGCGGCCGGAACGTCACGTTCGTCACCGACGAGCACCTGTTCCGGGAGAACGAGCCGGCCGACCGGTTCTTCATCGTGCGCGACGGCCGGGTGGCGCTCGAGACGTACGTCCCCGGACGCGGTCCCTTGACCATCGACACGGTCGGGCCGGCGGCCCTGCTCGGCATCTCGTGGCTCGTCCCGCCCTACCGGTGGACGATGGACGGCCGGGCCCTCGAACCGGTGCGGGCGGTGGCGCTCGACGGCGCCTGCATCCGGGCCAAGTGCGAGGCGGACCCCCAGCTCGGGTTCGAGCTGATGAAGCGGCTGGTCGTGGTCGTTCAAGGGCGTCTGCGCTCGGCCCGCGTCCGCCTCCTCGATCTCTACGGCGACGGCCTTGGCCGCTGAGACGCCGATCCCCTACGTGGTGCGGGCCCGGTGGCCGGAGACGCCCGACACGGTGACCCTGGACCTGGCGCCCGTCGCCGGGGAACCGGCCCGGTTCGCGCCGGGCCAGTTCAACATGCTCTACGCCTTCGGCATCGGCGAGGCGCCGATCTCGGTGAGCGGCGGGTCCGACGGGGGAGTGCTCCACACCGTCCGGGCGGTGGGTGCAGTGACGTCGGCCCTGTGCGATGCCGACGAAGGCGACACCGTGGGCCTGCGCGGCCCTTTCGGTCGCGGCTGGCAGCTCGAGGGGGCGATGGGCAACGACGTCCTCGTCGTGGCCGGAGGCGTGGGTCTGGCGCCACTGCGGCACGCCGTTGTCCGCCTCGCTCAGGAGCGCGGGCGTTGGGGACGGGTGGTGCTCGTGGTCGGGGCCCGGTCCGACGACCTCCTCCTCTACCGGAACGAGCTGTCCCGATGGCGCAGCGACGCCGGCCTCGAGGTCCACGTCACCGTCGACCACGCCGGGCCCGCGTGGCGCGAGCACGTCGGCGTCGTGACCGAGCTGCTTCCGGGCCTGCGGCTCGACCCGGCGCGGACCGTCGCCCTGCTGTGTGGGCCCGAAGTGATGATGCGCCTGACCGCCGCCGCCCTGGCGGACATGGGCATCCCCCCGGCCGCGATCCAGGTCTCGCTGGAGAGGAACATGAAGTGCGCGGTGGCCCGCTGCGGGCACTGCCAGCTGTCTCCCGTGCTGCTTTGCCGGGACGGCC